>CAMHLH010000161.1 GCA_946185925.1 uncultured Treponema sp. | reverse complement strand
GCAAGATTCACCGGAAGCAAGTCGTAGGCTGCGGAAAGTTCGAAGCATCTTGATTTCGGCTCTGATTCAATCAGCGAAAAATTCTTCAGATGCATATCTGAATTTCCTGTCGCAAAGCAGAAAACAAGCCTGTAAAACAGTTCGGCAATGTCTAATCCTGGTTTCGAAGAATACGTTCTTATTATTTTTGCACATCTCTCATACGATGATTTGTATTTATCTTCCGTAGGACGTTCCGAAAGCTGGCAGAAATCTTCCATAGCAAATAATTTTGTGCCACTTTTCAGAGCCTTCCTGTCAATTCTTCTGGTTATGTAGGCAAAGCCGTCATAAAGCCTGACTAATGCATTCGGAACGGTCTTTATTCCGGCAGATGCCGCAATGTTCATCACAAGATTTTCCATTTCAGGCAGATGAGCAAATTCCTCAGTCTGCGGTTTTAGTATGAATCCTGCAGGATATCCGACAATCGTAAGTCGAGATTTTTTTTCCTGAGAAAGATGCAGCGAGAGTTTTTTCTGAACGCCGGCAACAGTGTATCCTTTTGATACAGTTTCCAATGCGAGATTTTCAAGCTGCTCTTTTGTGACTGAAATTTCAGGGAAATCTACCGTTCCAAAAAATTTCTGAATGCATTTTGGATGCCACAAATTTTTCAGTTCAATCGGATTTTCCGAACTGATTTCCTTTCGGCAATAAAGACAGATTTTTTTCTCCCCGCTCATACGCATGCCCTTACGGAAACATCTCCGACAGAATCTTTGCAAACCGCGAGCAAAAGACCGAACCTATCACGGCGGTCAATTTTCCAGTTTTTGGAAACGACATTTAAAAGCCAACCTTCGGGAATTAGTCCGTCAAAAAAAGGAAAGAGAGTCTTGCTTTCAAACAGTTCTTTCTGCAATGGCAAAGTCAGACTGACAGCCAGTGGATTTTTTGATTTCAGATATTCCTCGTCGTATGAAAATTCATACCCTGAATCAGTTTCTCGGATTATTCCTGAGAAAACATTTTGGACAAACACATATCCTTTCCGATACTCCGCATTCATTTCTCCATCTCCTCTTCGCGTGGCATTCTTACGACTCCGAGTGTGCAACCGAACATTGACAGTGCGTGATTCACCTTGTCCATGCGGCAAGTTTCTTTGCCCTGCTCGAGCTCACGCACAAAGCGCAAGCCTAGCCCACTGCGAATAGAGAAATCCTCCTGTGTAAGACCTGCTTTTTTCCGCTCGGTCTTGACGAATTGGGCAATCTGGTTCATGCATCTATTTTACAACCGAACGGGTATAATTTAAAGTGAAATTGCTGTTTTTATACCCGAAAGGGTGGAAAAATAGACATCATTTTTTGTACATGTAAAACTGTAATAAGTGCGGACGGACGTTTTGAATGGGACGAGGAGAAAAATGAAAGACGAAACGCCCGACAGAGTAATTTTCAGGCGACGTCCTGTCGCCTGAAAACTACGCAGAACAGCTTTCGCTGTTCTGCTAAAGTGTGGACGTACATCCTGTACGTCCCTCTTTGTGAAAACAAGATTCTGCAAAGTGTGGCCGCGCGTCGCTTTTAGAGCATGAACTGGTTGAAGTTTTCACGGTTTGATTTCAGTTTTCAGATGTTTTTCCCGCGCCATCATCTCCGATAGCAATACGCCCGCACCCTGCTGTCTACATTTTTTCCGATTTTTCTGCCCCACTCCTCAAGGTTCGGCTCGCCGGACATCCTCCATTCGTGATAGTTCAGAATAAGTTCCTTGTAGAATTGGAAATCGGCGTTCAATTCATCTCTTGTCTTTTCATCTTCCACACGGACGATTCTCTTTTCGACTTCTTCCACGATAGGCAGGTCCTCGTCAACGTATCCGATGTAGCCCTCCGGCAGGTGGTGGGTCGCATAGTACAGATACCATATGTCCCGCTCAATCGAAAGCACAAGCGGCTTCTGCTCATTCGGAAAGGTCTCTACTGCGTATTCAAGGGCTTCGTGGTCATGAAAATATTTCGCCTTCCAATAAAACGGAAGGAAATTCGCTCTTTCGGTCTTTGCCCATTCGTCAAGGGTCGGCTTTATTATCCGCTCGTTCAGATTGTGGCTCATCGTCCTCGGTGAATCGCACGAGGAATCAGCGGAATCCAGAATGATTTTTGTGAAACGCCGTCTTCGCTCGAAATCACGCTTGGCGAATGAATCAATGAACTTGTCCAAATCGGAAAGTGCCTCTTTCCTAAGCCCGTCGATTCGCTTTCTGCAATAGCTCAGAAAATAAAGCATGTCCCCGTCGCCCTCAAGGAGGGAAATCACTTTTTCAAAATCCGAATCCTGCTCTTTGGCGAACATTCCGCGCCCCCCGTTTCGTTTTATGGAATCATATCATAATTATCGATTCTTCCGCGAATTGTAAAAAAGCATAAAAAGTGTTTTTCATGGCGTGGCATTACCGCTTTGTGAATTCATAAGTCTGTATTGTGAACGTGCCGCCGTTAACGGTAATTTCTGAAGGCGCCGGCGGCATCGGAGCGCAGCCGAACGAGTTTTTGGCGGTGTAGGTCGTGGTGCAGTTCAAAGTGCCGTTCGTGTAGTCGCCGGTTTTTGTGAACGCGCCTTCGTAAATCGTCATCGTTACGGGAATCTTCTGCCCGTTCTGCGTCCATTCCGCGGAGGCTGTCATGACAAACGTTTTGTCGCCGAAAAAATAGAACGCATACGTTCCGCTGTAATTGCGCACGTTTTCGGAAGGATAGTCGCCGCTTTCGGATTTGACGTACAGCGCATCCACCGTTTTTGACGAAAACTCGTCCGGCAGATACGGCTCCAAAGTTTTGCCGGAAACGGAGATTCCGCCGTCATCGTCTGACGAACACGCGGCAAGCCCGACGCAAAATGCGGAAAACAACAGGAACAACACGATTTCGCTCAATTTTTTCATACGGTACTCCTTGGGGAAACAGTTTTTTTCCATAGATAAATTATATGCACGCTGAAAGAAAATGACTTTGGGTATTTTTTCAGCAAAAAACCGTTCAGCATAAAGCATATTTTATTTCTCCGCGTCTCCGTCCGTGCAATGCACCACTTTGGCTGGCACTTTGTCGTCCCAGTCCGGGCACTTTGGCATTTTGTTCCATTGCTCAACAGTTCCGTCGAACTCGATTGAAGAAAGATTCTCACTGTCCTGAAATGCGCAAGGGTTTATCTTCACCACGTTCTTCGGAATCCTTATGGATTTTAGCGATATGCAGTGCTCAAACGAGTGCATTCCGATTTCAGTCAAGCCTTCGGGGAGTTTCACAGACTCAAGGGAATCGCACCAGAAGAACGCCCCGTTGTCGATTTGGGTAACGGAGTCGGGAATGTCAATGTGTTTCAGGGATTTGCAACTCTGGAACATTCCGTTGATTTCCGTAATGTTTTTCGAAAGCGACACGGAACTCAGCGACTCGCAATACTTGAATATGCCGTCTCCGACTTCCGTCACGCTGTCAGGAATCGTAGCGGACACGAGGTTCCGGAAATAAGAGAACGCAGTTTTGCCGATTTTTTTAACGCCGTCGGCAATGATTAGCTTTTCGAGCAGATAACTGTACCCAGGCTTCCAATTCCGATTTTCTTCGATTTCCGTCATTCCAACAAGCTCCAGCTCTTTGACGGTTTTGAAATTGATAGGCCTCATAATTCCTTGCGTAAAGAAGCGTGCCTTGCCGTTTTTGTTTGGCTTGAGCGTTATGTCCTTTGCAAGCCGAATCGGGATTTCAAGAGGCGGGAGCTTCGTGCTCATAAGAGCGTCGAAAATCTCTTTCGAGCTTTTTGTCTCGTCAGAGAGAGCGTTCACGATTTTTGACACATCGCTGGTCCATTTCTTAGCGTTCGCACTCGCTTTCAAAAGCACGTTGTTTCCATTGACGTTCACCAGAAGGATTGTGTCCGCTTTTGTGGATTTGACGCTTTCCACTGAGAAATCCTCAATGCCCTTTTCCTTGATTGCCTCAGAGAACACTGTCGTTGCGGTGACCTTTTGAACCTGCTTGATTTTCTCAAGCTTTGCTTTTTCGATGTCTTCTGTGTTGTTCATTTGTACTTTCTCCTAAATATTTATATTTCTGCGTCGCCGTCAGTGCAATGCACGACTTTGGCGGGAACGTTCTTGTTCCACATTTCGCCTTTCGCAACGGCGTTCCACTGCGAGAGCGTACCAGTGAACTTGATTTCAGAAAGAGCTGTGCAGCCACGGAAGGCGGTTTGTCCGATTTCCGTAACGCTTTCGGGAAGCAATGCGGAAACGAGGTGATTTAAATAACCGAATGCCGACTCTCCGATTTTTTCCACGCCGTCGGCAATGATTAGAGTTTCAAGCTCGTAATATGAACCTCGAAGGCAAAGAGCATTCTTGTCGATTTCCGTCACGCCAACAATTTCCAGCTCTTTTGTGGTGTAGAGAAAAGAGATTTTTCTCAGAAGACCTTGGCTGAAGAAGCGGATTTTTCCGTCTTTGCTCGGACGCAGTTCCAGAGCGTGAGGTAGATTTTTCGGGACTTCAAGAGGCTGGAGCTTTGCTGTCATAAGAGAATCGAAAATCTCACGGGAGCTTTTTTCTTTGTCACAAAGCGCGTCCACGATTTTCGGAACGTCGCTGGTCCAGTCAAAAGCATTGGCTTTCACTTTGTAAATCACGTTGTTCTCGTTGACTCTCACCCAAAGGATATTCACGGTTTTTGTGAGCATGAACGCATCCACTGCGTAGTCCTCAATGCCCTTTTCCTTGATTGCCTCAGAGAACAAGGACATTGCGCTGACTTTCTGAATCTGCTTGATTTTCAGCTGCTTCGCTTCTTCCTTATCCGCCTGCACTTCAAGGATTGGCTCTTTCTTTGTTTTTCTTGCGTCGTAGAGTTTTCCCGTTTTCTCGTTGAACGGGTACAGCGTTGAGCGCGACACGATTTTCTCCACAGCCCCGCAGCCAGAAAATGCGCCTTTGTAAATAATCCTCATTGTCGAAGGAATTTCGATGTATTTGAGCGACTTGCAATCATTGAACGCATGAACGTCGATTTCCTCCACGCCCTCGCTTATCACCACGGACTCAAGACAGTCGCACTTATCGAACGCATACCGACGTATTTCCTTCACGGTGTCGGGAACTGTAACGCTCGTTGCGCTTTTGTCTACGCACGCGATGAGCGTTCCGCCTTTCACCATCAAAGTGCCTTTTTTCCACTCGCCGTCTGAGCATTTCACGCTTGTCACAGGAGCAACACAAAGAAGATTATGAAGACCGCCCATATTATCCCATTGCGACACCGTTCCGCGGAACTCGATTTGGCTGAGCGCCGTACAATAATCGAACGCCCACCGCTCCAAATCTTCCACTCCGCTTCCAATCACAATCGACTTGAGAGCCTTGCAGCCAGAAAACACCTGATAGCAAATCCTCTCCACACTGTCAGGGATAACGATGCTTTCAAGGGCAGTGCATCCAGTAAACGCATAGGATTCTATTTTTGTCACGGTCGAAGGGATTGCAACCGATTTGAGAGCCGTGCAGCCTTCAAACACGTTCTCTCCTATCACCGTAACGCCCTCAGGGATTTTAATCGACTCAAGAGCAGTGCAGCCCTTGAACACCTTATTCTCGATTTTCAACAAGCTCGAAGGAAGCTCAACCGTCTTTAGGGCAGTGCAGTCTTCAAACGCGCTTGAGTCTATCTCCGTAACGCTCTCAGGGATTTTAATCGACTCAAGAGCAGTGCATTTGCTGAATGCGGGATAACCAATCATCGTCACGCCGCTTCCGAACTGCACCGACTTGAGCGACTCGAAGCCAAAAAATCCCAAACCTAGAGCCCACTCGTTAATAACCACGGATTCAAGTGTCTTATAGCTATTCCTGATTGTAAAGGGTTCGATTCTATTAATCCCAGCAGGGATAACCAAATTCACCAAGCCTTCTTTGCATTTGGTCACAACGCCGTTCTCAATTGTCAGAACACCTTCTTCTGTGTTGTCCATTTGTTCTTCCTCCTTATATTTTCACT
>CAMHLH010000160.1 GCA_946185925.1 uncultured Treponema sp. | reverse complement strand
CTGCGCCGCCGCCTGCGAAAAAGAAAGAGACAGGAGCAGGGCCGCCGATGCGAAAAGTTTTTTCATTAGACTCTCCTTGAACTGCTACTTGTAGTTCCTCTTGTTGCCGAACAGATATTCCCCGCTTGCGGAGCTGTTTTTTTCAGTGCAGATTGCGCTGATGGTCACCGTGTCCCTTCTTGTCCTGTCCAGCCTTGAAAAATCCGTTGCCGAAAGGACGTAGCCTTCGAAGCTTCCTTTGCCGTCCAGCTTTATCTTTATGGCCATGGCGTTTTCCGGCGTGTCGTCGTCCTTTGAGAACGTCCAGCTTCCCGTGTAGGCTCCCGAAATCGTTCCGTCCTTGCAGAGTTTGATTCTCTCGCTCTCCGTAACCCAGCCGTCGCTTTCGCTGAAGTCCTCCGCCGCTGTCGTGTCTGGAAACTGCGAGCCTTTCTGCACCTTTCCGCTCCGCTTTGTCACGACGACATCGTATTTTCCGGGAATCCTGCTGGTGCGGAAGAGCCTGTCCCCTGCCTCGTTCGGGGCGAACTCGTTCATGTTCAGTACCGGCCAGCCTGATTCCGTGAAGAACATCTCGTGGATTTGCAGATAGAAGAAGTAGCTTGGGAGGAATTGGGTCCTTGTGTGGTTCGCGAACATGATTCTTCCGTCGTTTGCCCTGAGGATTGACTGTCCGCCCGGAGACCTCCAGCCTCGCTCGTCCTTTATCTGGTACGCTCCGATTATTTTGGAGCCTGCGTTGTGGTAGTAGTTCGCCGAGCCCGCCTTGTCGGTGACCTCGCTCATGTTCCTTCCGCTTGCGTCCATGTACGGGCCGAGTATGTCCTTTGAGCGGCCGACTCCGACCCTGTACTCGTACGTCAGGTTTCCCATCGAGACGAAGATGTAGTAGTAGCCTGTGTCGCTGTTGTAGATGAGCTGCGCTCCTTCGTATGCCGCGCCTTCTCCGCCGGCTATCCTCGTTCCGAACGCTCCTTCTACCGTGTCCAATGGTGCGTCCAATATATGCCTTTTTCCGCTCTTGTCCACATAGGTCGGCTTGAATGTCTTCGAGTCCACTGTTATGAGGGCTATTCCGCCCTTCCACGAGCCGTATGTCATGTAGTAGTCGCCGAAGCTGTTCCTCATTATTCTGCCGGTCGCCACATCCGCCACGAATTCAGGGTCGATGCAGCCGAATCCGCGCGTCCACGGGTCCTGCGACACGCTCTTTCCTCCGACTGTCGTGGCCGTGTCGAACGATGACGTGTTCAGGGTGTCGAATATCATGTCGGTCGTGAATCTCTCTCCCTTTGCCGAGTAGATGACTTCGCCTTTGCTGAGGGCTTCCACGAGGCAGCTTCCTTCGTCCTCGTCGTATGTCGCCCTCACCGTGAGGTTCATCCTGTCGTTGTAGAGGGCGGCTGCCTCCCGTCCGTTTTTCGGGAAGTATTCTACATTCGCTCCGAAGTCAGAGCCGTAGAGGTTTGTCTCCGCTCCTGCCGCGGTCGCGTTGTTCGAGTACGAGTCGCCCCTGAGATACCAGCCGCCTCCAGTTTCCTCGTCGTAGAGGGCGAACGCCCACTTTTCCCAGTCGTTGTCGCCTGTCGAGTCGAGCCTTATCTGGAATTCCACTGTCCAGTCTCCTGTGAGGCCGTCGACTCCTTTGTACGAAGGTCCGTTCAAATCTGTCCAGTTTCCCTTGAAAAGCCGCACAGGCTCTTCCAAAATGTTCCTGCCGCCGTTCACCTTTATGCCGCTCACGGTCATCATGTTCATTTCGCCGCCTATGTAGGCCGAGAATCTGCTGTTCTCGTTCGGGACGAATTTCATCGGCTTGTCGTTCGTCTCCCACGCGTAGCGCACCAGCGCCGACTGCTTGTAGGTTTCCGGTTCTTTCACCTGCGCCGGCTCGAAGGGGCCGAGGGGGGAGTCGGCTATGGCGAGCCCTATCCATGCCGTCGGCCCTGTTGGCAAGGCTCCGTCCGCTATGATTCCGTGGAACATGTAGTATTTTCCGTTCTGCTTCACGACTGTCGGCGCCCATGTCGTTGCCGTCTCCTCTGTCTGCTTCATCCATGCAAGCATGTCCGGGTCCCAGTTGACTATCACCGGCTCTGGATGGGCCGTCCATGTGAGCAGGTCTTTTGATGTCCTCACCTGCAGTCCGCGCTTGTGCTCGTTTCCGATGCTGGCGTCCGTTGAGTAGACGTAGAATGTTCCGTCGTCGTCCTGAAAAAGCTTTGGGTCGTGCGTGTTCAGTGCGCCCCATGACGCCTGCTTGTACGCTTCCTCCGTGTCCGCCGTGTACTTCGTGAATGGCGTGTGTGTCGCGCATGAGACAGCCATGAGGCCTGAAGCCAGTATAAGAAGTGCTGTTTTCCTCATTTTTTGTTCCTTTCTTGAAACTCTTAAAACGCGAAGCAGATTGCGACTGGGATTCTGTAGCCGAACGCCTTCGTCTCGCTAGCCGCGTCGAAAAGTGTCAGCTGCATCTCGGCTCCAGTCCTTATGTGGCCGTTTCTGAAGTCCTTCTGGTAGTACGGAAAGAAATAGAAACTGTGGTAGCTGCCTTTGCTGCCGGCTCCCGGCGCGTCCGCATGGGGCATCCAGTCCACTGTCATTGCCAGGTCGTCGCTGTAGTTGCCCTGTATCCTGGCGTCCGTGTCGAAGAGGGTGCCGTTCGAGTCTCTGGCGGAAGCCCTCACGAATTTGAGTCCGAGCGTGGAGCTTGAATTCGGAATGTTGTACGAGGCGTCGAGACCAAGCGTCTCGTAGAAGAGCTTCTCGTTCTCGACTATGTAGTGTTCGCTGGCGTAGGCCAGCCTGTATTCCGCTTTCAATGCCAAGTTGTCCGTGAGGTTGATTCTGCCTGAGATTCCTCCGAAATGCATGAAAGCCTTTTCTCCGACTTCCTCAACGTCCCTTCTCCTGAAGTCGTATGTAGCGTTCCATGCGAAACTGTCCGAGGCTTTGGGAGAGTTCAGCTGCAGCCAGAATTCAGAGAAGTAGCTGTCCTCCGAATAGTTCTCCGTTCCCTCGTAGTGCGTCTCCGGCCTGAGTCCCGCCGCCACGGTCATGGCGTTGTCGAACTGGTACTTTCCCATGAGCTTGATTTTCTTTAGGAGATTCTTCCATTTGTTGTGCTCGGCGTAGTTGATTCCGTTTCCGTCCACAGGAAGGACCGGAAATCCTCCGATAAGGCTCAATCCCCTGATTCCGTACGGCAGAATCTCTATGCCGGAGAAGTGCTGCCCCTGGTCCCTGTCCGCGAGATTCCGTATGTTCTGCGCTTCCATCACGTATCCGTCCGCGATGTAGCCGCAGTTCCATTCCTCGAACTTTCCCGTGTGGATTCTGAACTGCCCCTTGAGCAAGTCAACTCTCAGGT
Organism: uncultured Treponema sp.; assembly: GCA_946185925.1. Taxonomy (GTDB): domain Bacteria; phylum Spirochaetota; class Spirochaetia; order Treponematales; family Treponemataceae; genus Treponema_D. The sequence continues at coordinate 2,809 of CAMHLH010000160.1, read as the reverse complement.
TTCCCTGGTGGAAGTAGGTGGAGGTTCCCGCGGTTCCGTCCGCCTCGTCCGCCGTGTTGTAGTTCTCGTACCAGCTTCCGAGGCTCGCGTCCAGCCTGACTCCCAGCACGAAGTGGAAATTCGCCGCGTCAACATAAGTGTTCAGTTCCGTGCGCCCGTTGTAGAAGGAGCCGAACTCCGCCGAGGGGTCTGTGTGCGACCATTCGCCTTCCGTGTCCTTTGAGAATGTCTGCCCCAACGGAAAGTTCGTGTAGTCGGTGTAGCCGTGGATGGCCGCAATCTGCGCGTTTCCCGCCATTGTTGCGGCCGCCGCCGTGAATAATGCCAAAATCGATTTTCTGATGTTTTTGCCCTTCGTAAAATTCATGATTTCCATAGCGTAAAATCTCTTTCCTCTTTTCGTTTTTTCAGTTCACTTTGTGACCGTCGCCTGGTAGAAGACATCCTCGCTGTCGCTTTTCCAGGCCTTTACAGTGTATGTTGATTCGCCGTTAAAAGATACCCTCACAGTGACGTAGACGTCGCCTTCGCAGTTGAACATGCCGGGTGTCTCGAAAGTGTTCGTCGTTCCGGAATACTCCGCGCCGGCCGAGAATGTCGTGTTGCTCCAGTTGTCGCTCCTCAAGACCCATGTGGCGTTCTCGTCCGAGTCGTAGATGAATGTCATCCAGTTGTTGTAGACTTCCGTTCCCGCAGTGTAGTCCGTGAGCTTGTATGTGATGTCGAATGCGTCGCCTCCCGTTATCGAAGTCGTCGTGTAGCCGCCGAAAGCCCAGTAGGCTAGCCCTTCCTGCTTTGTGTCCGCTTTTATGAGTTCCAGTTCCTCTCCGCCTGTTGAGAGTACCGCGCTCTTCACGGTGAATTTTGCGGCTTCGCTTCCGAGAGTGACCCTCTTTGTGACCGGTTCCTTTGACGCCGTGGCGTAGTAGTAGACTTTCGGATCGCTCGTCTTTGACGCATGGACCGACGCGACTTTGGTGAGCGGATTCCATTCCATCTTTATCGTGAGTTTCCCGTTCCAGAGCTTGTTGTTGCCGTAGGTTCCAGCCGTGTATGTTGAATTTTCCTCTCCGTCGTTCCCTTCGTAGTAGATTTCCGAGAGTTCTCCTATGGTCTCGTTTGAATAGTGGTCGGGACGCAGAATCCACTGCTCGCCCGTGTCCGCCGTGAGGAATGCGACCCACTGGTTGTATGCCGTGGTGTCGTTCGTGTCCGTTCCGTACGCCTTGTAGTCTTCGATTGTGAACGTCGCTGAAAAGAGCTTGTCCGGCGAGAAGGTGTATGATAGATAGCCGTCCAGATTGGTGGAGTAGGCTGGCTCGTTGTAGCTGTAGTTTCCTGAGAGCCGCTCCTTTCCGTTCACCACTGCGCTTGTCACTTTGAACGAGGCCTTGTCGGAGCCTAGGCTCCATGTGTAGACCGGATTGCTGATGTCCATTGAGCAGCCGCTGATGAAAAGGGCCAGTACGGTTGCAATCGCACTAGCTGCCTTGGTAAAAATGTTCGATGTCCTGAATTTTGACTTCATGATTACTCCCGAATGATGTTCATAACAAAAAATTATTGTTGACAATATCACTTTTTTGTGTGCAATGAAAGCGGTTACATGATAACTAATCGGGTTTTTAAATGCAATATGATTTTGTACAATTTAATAGGGCTTGAAATATCTTTAAGGCAGTCTTGACCTGACCTTCGCTCTCGCCGCTTTGTTTGTTGTCTGTCGTTTTCCGAATGGGTAGAATAGACTCGTTATGGAGATTGATTGAAATGATATCTAACAGAATGAAGAATCTGCATCCCTATGTGCCGGGCGAGCAGCCGAAGGACAGGGACTACATCAAGTTGAACGCCAACGAGAATCCCTACAGGCCGAGTCCGAAAGTGGTCGAGGCCGTCGTGAAGGCCGCCTCCGAGCATCCCGAAAAGCTTGGGCTTTATCCCGACCCCGACTCGAACGAGCTGAAATCCGCCATCGCGAAAATGCTCAACGAGACCGGCGGAGTCCTCTGCCGCGCCAGTGTCGCTCCCGACGGAAAAGTTTCCCCGGCAGAGTCCGACCGAATCCCCTTCGAGGTGACGCCCGACATGATTTACTGCGGAAACGGCTCCGACGAGGTTTTGAGCTTCGTCTTCTACGCCTTCTTCGACAGCGGAAAGGAACTGGTGCTGCCTGAGCACACCTACAGCTTCTATCCGGTCTATGCGGGCTTCTACCAGATTCCGCTCGACAAGGTTCCTCTCAAGGCCGATTGGACGCTCGACACTGCGAGTATGCTTTCCGACGCCTCTTCAAAGGACACGAGCCTTATTTTCGCGAACCCGAACGCCCCCACAGGGCTCGGACTTTCACGCGCCGAAGTCAGGAAGATGCTGGAGCTTGCGCCGAAGGACAGGGTTTTCGTCGTGGACGAGGCTTATGTGGATTTCGGCGGGGAAAGCGTGATTCCTCTCATAAAGGAATTCGACAACCTTGTGGTCGTCAGGACTTTCTCCAAGTCGCTCTGCGGAGCCGGTCAGAGGCTCGGCTACATCGTCTCGAACCCCAATCTCGTCTCCTGCGTGACGACCGTGAAGAATTCCCTCAACCACTTCCCGATAGATTTCCTCGCGCAGACGGCCGGAATGGTGTTCAAGCACGTCAATCGTTTCGGCGCCGAAACGATCGACGATGCGGTTGGCGAGCACGGGGCCGATTCCGTAGATGAGCCCGCTCGCGAGGTAGCGGCGGACGCCCTCCGTCGATTTCGGCGGAATGCAGGAAATGCTCTTCGCCTTGAACTGGCGTCCGCGCACGGGGTCGTTCACC
>CAMHLH010000159.1 GCA_946185925.1 uncultured Treponema sp. | reverse complement strand
AAACTCACTGCTCAAACAAAAATTATTTTATTAAGGAGACTTGTTCTTATGTTACGCACATATCAACCAAGCAAAGTTAAGAGAAATAGAAAATTTGGTTTCCGCGCTCGCATGGCTACTCGTGGCGGACGCATGGTTCTTGCCCGCAGACGCGCTAAGGGCCGCAAAAAGCTTTCAGTTTGCAGTGAAGGCAAAAAATACTAATCAAACCTATTAACCTTTGGATTTCGGAGCGCGAAAATGACAAGACGATTTAAACGTATTGAACACATGAAATGCGCTCCTGAAATCAAGAATCTGTTCAAGAACGGGAAAAAGGTGAGCATGTACGGTGCAAAGCTGTTCTTCATGCCGAACGAGTTCGGTTTCAACAGAATCGGATTTCCCCTTCCCAGAGGTTACGGCAATGCGGTGCAAAGGAATCGTTCCAAGCGGTTCAGCCGTGAAGCCTTTCGTATCCTAAAGACACACCTGAACACCGGATTCGATATGCTGCTTCTTGTATATCCCACTTCCGAAAATGACTCGTTCCGCACGCGGTGTGTTCAACTTCGTACATTGTGTGAAAAAGCTGAATTGATTAAATCTGGTTCGGAATTGCCTGAAGAGTTTTTTCCTTCCGGCTCCCCTGTCGTGAATTGAAAAGCCATGAAAAAAGTTTTGACTGGACTCTGCTGTCTTTTGATTCGCTTCTATCAGATTTGTATTTCTCCCTTGTTTCCTGCCTGCTGCAGATTCTATCCGACGTGCTCTCATTATGCGCTTGAGGCTTTTCAGAAATACGGCCCCTTCAAGGGCAGCCTTCTGACTTCCAGACGGATATTGAGGTGCAATCCTTTTTGCGAGGGCGGATACGATCCTGTTCCATGAGTCTCTGAACATTTTCTTTCTTAACTTTATGAACTTTCCGAACTTTGGGAGATAAAGCAATGGAAAAAAATACTATTTGGGCGATTTCGTTGTCCACGGTCGTCCTTGTCGCTTTCTTCGCCATACAGACGTTCATGTTCCCCAAGCAGGAGCAGCCGGCCGAAAAGCCGTCGGTGGAGCAGAATGTCGAGAACTCTGGCGTGGAGTCAAGTTCTGCTTCTTTGCCGTCGGCCGATTCTTTTTTGGGCGAGCCTTCTGCCGATGCTGTGGAAATCGCGGAGCCTGCCGAGGAGACTTTCGTAATCGAGACGAACAAGGTCAAGGTCACTTTCACGAACAGGGGCGGAGACATAATCGGATTTGAGCTGAAGGACCATCTGGACAGGGATACCGGCAAGGGTGTCGAGATGATAAACAACGTGGCCGAGAAGAACAGGGCGTTCGCCATATCTTTCGGCGGCGTCGATTCGGAGATTGTGAACAAGGTCTTCGATGTGAGGGTCGACGAGGCCAACAAGAAAATCGGCTTTTCAAGAAGATTCGGCGATTTCACTTTGTACAAGGTCTATTCGTTCAAGGACGACGAGTACCTCTTCAAACTCGACATCGACATCGAGGGGGCGGAGGGCTTCAAGGGCTTGGACTGGAACGGAGCCGCCTATTCGCTCAGGACTTCTCCTCAGATTGGGCCGAAGTTCAACCCGAAAGACCGCTATGACGTGAGAGAATTCGTTGCTTTCGAGGGCGCGAACGAGAAGAAATTCACCCCCAAAGCCAAGAACGAGAAGAACTGGTCATGGGTCAGCGTCGCCGGAAAGTATTTCGAGATTCTTGTGGAGCCTGCCGAGTCTGTGGCGACTCTGAACGCATTCAAGATGGTCGCTCCTAACAAGAACGACGCGAATTCCAACACCCAGCTCGTCTTCTCCCGTGCGGCAAGTTCCGCTTCAACGAAGGACTCGTATTTCATCTACGTTGGACCGAGAAACGAGTCGGATTTGAAAATTTATGCCGCCGCCGACAAGAACGCGTGGGGACTCGACGCCAAGACCTACACGGAGAGCCTTCCGACTTCTGGAATCCTCAACTGGCTTGAAATCATCCTCCGCTTCATCATGAAGCTCATCTACAAGGTCATTCCGAACTGGGGCGTCTCAATCATCATCATGACAATTCTCCTGAAGCTCGCCCTCTTCCCGCTCACAAGAAAGAGCCTCGAGGGAACGCAGAAGCTCCAGGAAGTGCAGCCGAAGCTCCAGGCGATTCAGGCCAAGTACAAGAACGACCCGCAGAGAATGCAGCAGGAGCAGATGAAACTCTACAAGGAAGCCGGCTACAATCCTATGTCGGGCTGCCTTCCTCTCATCATCCAGTTCGTCGTCTTGTTCGCGATGTACCACCTCTTCAACAACTACTTTGAATTCAGGGGCGCGTCTTTCATTTCTGGCTGGATTCCCGACTTGTCTTCCACCGACAACGTGATGACGTTCGGGTTTGAGATTCCATGGCTCGGAAATGAATTGCACATTTTGCCTATAATCTACCTCGTCTCTCAGTTGCTCTACGGAAAGATAACACAGAACGGTGGAACTTCCGTGGGACAGAGCGCGACGCAGATGAAGATAATGATGTACGCGATGCCAATCGTGTTCTTCTTCCTGTTCTACAACGCACCGTCTGGACTTCTGCTTTATTGGACTGTCAGCAACGTCTTCCAGCTTTTCCAGCAGCTTCTTGTCAACAGAATGATGAAGAACCGCAAAGTCGCTCCGAAAAATCCGAAGGCTGTGGCGGCTTTCAAGAACAAGAAAAACAAAAAATAAGGGGTTTATAAAATGACTTACGAATTTGAGGGAAAAACAGAAAAGGACGCCATCGAGAAGGCCGTTTCTGAACTCAATCTCAATGCCGACCAGTTCGATGTGGAGATTCTTGAGGCTCAGAAGAAGACTCTCTTCAAAAGCGGCCATGTTAAAATCAGGGTTATCGTGGAGGACGAGGTTTCCGAGCCTGCCGAGCATGTCGAAAAGTCTGCCGGCCAGGCTTTTGGAAAATTGATTCCGCAGGATGAATTTGAACAGAAGCTTGTGGATTTCATCAAGTCTGTTATAGAGAAGATGGGCTATTCTGCTTCGGTCGACGTGTTTTTCCGCGAGGAAAAGAAAATCGGAATCAGGCTTGATTCCGACAGCTCTTCAATCCTCATCGGAAGGAAGGGAAAGAACCTCGACGCGCTGCAGCTCTTGGCGAACGTTTACGCCGGCCACTTGGGGCGCGAGGATGTGCGCGTGATTCTCGACACCGAGAACTACCGGGTCCGCAGGGAGGAGAATCTCGTCCATCTTGCGTACACGACCGCCGACAAGGTGAGAAGCACACGCCTCTCAGTTCTCCTTGAGCCGATGAACCCGTACGACAGGAGAATCATCCACACTACGCTGAACGACATTTCAGACATCGAGACGAAGAGCGAGGGCGAGGGCTTGTTCAAGCAGGTCCGCATAATGCTCAAGAGTTTCTAGCCTGGAAGTTACAAAAATCGCTGTCGATTGTTAATCGGTGAAAATAAGCTTTATGAGAGGTGAAGAATGAATTTCAGAAAAATCTGTTTGACTCTTTCGCTGATTTTTTCATCGATTTTCATGGCTTTTTCCGAAGTGATTTCTGATTCTGTGATGAAGAGCCTTTTGGATTCTCCAAACAGGAGTCTGCAGAACACGTTCATGGGCGACGACGAGGTGAGGCTTTCACTGACTCCGAATACTCCTCTTTCGGCAAAGGCCGTGTGCAGCTGGAGCCTTGACGCGAAACCCAAATTCACGACGGAGAAGCTTTTCTACTTGAAGAAGGCCACAATGGTCGCGAACAGCGACAATCCCGACGAGTGCGACACTTCCATAAACGGTGTCTCCAAGGTCGTGAGGTCGATTTCCAAGATGAAGGGGGTCCAGTATTATTCAAACGGCGACAAGAAATGGGAGACGCTCTACCACAAGTCGAATCTCATAGACTCGCTCAAGAACAAGAAGGCCATCCCGGATGATTTGGAGGGCAGCGCGGACGGAAAGAGCTTCTATTGCCTTCAGGAGGACAATTCCTTCGGAACTTGCGTCTACAAACTGGAATATCTCCAGCGCGACAGAGAAAGCCCCAACGAGGTCTCCGTCTGCTTCACGAACGCCGAGAGCCTGAAATACGGTCCCATAACGGCCGTGAAACCCGGAAACATGAAGATAAACCTTGTAGTGACCGAGCAGGACACTTTTTACCTCGTCTACATGCTGGTCCAGGTGAAGTATCCGAGCGTGCCGTTTTTGGAAAGTCGCCTGAACCGTTCTTTCAACGCGAGGGTCGATGCGATTTACAAGTGGTTCTCTATGAGTTTTTAGTTTGGAGAAAGATTTATGAAAAAGTTATTGGCGATTTTGACTTTGGGATGCGCTCTGATTTCTGTCGGATGCAGCAAAACAAAAAAGAATACAACAGGAGCTAATATGAGCGTTTTGAACGGAAAAGAAGGCGTTTTCGCCGTGATGGAAACGTCAAAGGGCACAATCTACTTGGACCTTTTCTACAAGAAGACCCCGCTGACTGTCACGAATTTCGTCGGTTTGGCGGAGGGAACTTTGGATGCCCACAAGGGCAAGAATTTCTACGACGGACTCACCTTCCACCGCGTCATCGCGGACTTCATGATTCAGGGTGGAGACCCGGAGGGAACCGGCCGCGGCGGTCCTGGCTACAAGTTCACGGACGAGTTCCGCGACGACTTGAAGTTCGACAAGCCGGGCTATCTTGCGATGGCGAATTCCGGCCCGGAGACGAACGGAAGCCAGTTCTTCATCACTCATGTCCCGACAGACTGGCTCAACGGCAAGCACACGATTTTTGGACAGGTCGTGGATTCTGCTTCCCAGGACGTGGTGAACAAGGTCGCCCAGGGCGACAAAATCATCAGCGTGAAGATTGTCCGCCAGGGTACCGATGCCGAGAAGTTCACAGCCACACAGGCCGATTTCAATGCGCGCGAGGTCGAGGCGAAGAAGGCTTCTCAGGCGGCGAAGGCGAAGGAGCGCGAGGCTTACGAGAAGGCTCTCGCTGAATTCAAGGCCGAGCAGGAGAAGGAACTCAAGGCTTTCTCCGCGGATGCAGAGAAGACGCAGAATGGAATCTACTACAAGGTTTTGAGCGAAGGTTCAGGTTCGAAAGTCGGCAAAGGAAAGAAGGTCTTCGTCGAGTACAAGGGCTATCTCCTCAACGGAAACGTATTCGACGGTTCCAAGGGAATGGTCGAGGGCGGCCACGAGGGGCTTGATTTCACCACGAACGGCGGCGAGATGATTCCTGGATTCGATTTGATGGTGCAGGACATGAAGGTCGGTGAGACACGCAAGATGGTCCTTCCTCCCGCCCTCTCATACGCGAGCGGAATCCCGCAGCTTGGAATCCCGGCTGGAACATACTTCTGCTTCGACGTGAAGGTCGTTTCGGCAAAATAAGCTGTTTGCAATATAGAAATCAAAATTTGGACACATCTGTTTTTCGGGTGTGTCTTTTTTTTGTCTTTTTCTGACATGATAAATGTGGACTCTAGCATTATGAAAATTCTGTGATAAAATTATCAGTAATCTTGCAAATAGGAGAAACTAAATGGCTGAAGAAACAACAGAACTTTCAGAACCACAGAAGGAAATCAATGCGCTCGTGGCCAAAGCACAGAAGGCTTTGGAGGCGTACGCAAACTACGATCAGGAAAAAATCGACTACATTGTAGCCAAAGCCAGTGTTGCGGCCTTGGATCAGCACGGACAGCTCGCTAAACTTGCCGTGGAAGAAACAAAACGCGGCGTTTTTGAAGACAAAGCAACAAAGAACCTTTTCGCGTGTGAATATGTCGTGAACCACATGCGCCACTTGAAGACCGTCGGTGTCATAGAGGACGACGACGTCACCGGCATTGTAAAAATCGCCGAGCCAGTCGGTGTAGTAGCCGGTCTCACACCTGTAACGAACCCAACTTCAACTGCAATATTCAAATCGCTCATCTGCTTGAAGACGAGAAACCCGATAATCTTCTCGTTCCATCCGAGCGCCATAAAGTGTTCCATAGCGGCCGCAAAGGTCGTGTACGATGCCGCCGTGGCAGCTGGCGCACCGAAGGACTGCATCCAGTGGATTGAAGAGCCTTCAATGGAGAAGACGAACCTCCTCATCGGACACGAGGGAGTCGCGACAATTCTCGCTACTGGTGGAAACGCGATGGTGAGAAACGCCTACTCTCAGGGAAAACCGGCTCTCGGTGTTGGTGCCGGAAACGTTCCTGCATACGTCG
>CAMHLH010000158.1 GCA_946185925.1 uncultured Treponema sp. | reverse complement strand
CTTGACCGTGTAGTCGAGCTTCTCCTTCGCCTCCGCGCTTCCGGTCTGGTAGTGGAAGCCTGAGAGCGCGGAAAGATAGTGGCCCAGCATGTGCCCCTGAATCTGCCGGCTCTCCCAGCCGCCGTACGTCGCCGCGGCCGCTTTTTTTCCGAGGGCGGTGCACGCCGGTGCGAGCATCCTTTCCGGGTTGTACGCTAGTACGTATTCAAGCCCCGTCCTCTGGGATTTCTCGAACAGGCTTCCTTCCTTGAGTGTCGTCTTCTGTGCGTTCAACATACTGGCTCCTGCCATGAAAATTGATAAAATCGCGGTTGTCTTCTTCATTTTGTTTTCCTTGTTGATGTAGCTACTGCTTCTGCTGCTTCTCGAAGAATTCGAGGACGAGCTTCCTCGCCTGGGCGGCTCCCGCCGGGGTGAATCCGTGCCGCTCGCCCGGAAGCACCTTCAGCTCTGCGCTCTTGTACCGTTCCGCGGCTTCCTTTGAATACTTTATGGGAACCACGTCGTCCAAATCTCCGTGCACTATCAGAACCCCGCCCTCGTAGCCGCCTGTCTCCTTCTCGACATCGATGGAGAGGGCGTTTTCGATGAAGGGCTTTCCAAGCTCAAGCCCCCAGAAGTTGAGCGACTGGGGAATCTTCGCCCCTTCGGGATATTTCTTCCGCCAGTCGTCCGGTATGCAGAAGGCCGGGTAGTAGAGGGCCATCGCCTTGATTTTTCCTCCAAGCTCCTCCGCCACGAGCGCGCTCACCATTCCGCCCTGGCTTCCCCCTAGTATGAAAATCCGCTCAGGATCGGCTCTTTCGAGCGTCCCTGCGTACTCCACGAGGGAAATCAAGTCTGACTTCTCCGTCATGAGCGTCATGTCGCTCGACCGCCCTGTGCTCTGCGAGCGCGTCGAGCCCCCGCAGAAGTCGTAGGTCATGGCGACGTAGCCGTTCTTCGCGAAGAACCGCGCGTCCTCCAGAAAATCCTGGTGGCAGCCGTTGTAGCCGTGGCTGAATATTATGACCGGATGCTTTCCTTCGTCCTTCGGGGCTATGATTTTCCCGTAGACCGTGTTTTCGCCGTTCTTGACGTTCAGCTCCTTCATGCCGATTCTGGCTCCCTTCTTTTGACCGAATGCCGCTCCCGCCGCAGCCGCGGCCAGAAGCAGGACCAATTTGAATTTCTTTTTCATGAGATACATTCTATTCCGTTGATGAAGGTCCGCTAGAGTCATAAAATTGAGGATGAGTGCGGAATTCCGACACAGGAGTTTTTTTTGGACGAAGAATCTTTTTGCTGCAGCATCCGCAGGGTCGATGCGACCCGTTCCCCCGTCTGCGGTCTTGCGATGCTGAACCCCGGCTGGTGCCACATAAGGCGCTGCCTTGAGACGGAGAGTGTGCTGATGATAGGGAGGAAGGGCTCGGCGTTGATTGAGGACGAGGGGAACGTGTTCGAGATAAAGGAGAACAGGATGCTGCTGCTGCCCGCCGGGCATCTGCACATGGGGCACAGGCGCGTCTCCCAGCCGCTTTCCTACTGGTGGTTCCACTTTTATCAGTGCGTGGAGCTTGACGGCGAGCTTCGCATCTTCCTTCCGAAAATGATTGGCTACGAAGAGGCGAAATCCCTTCTGGTGAAAAAGGACTCGGCGAAGATGAAGAACGACATCGTGCTTCCCCAGTCCATGGAGATAGCGAAGAGCGAACTCGTGGGGAACCTCTGCGGCGAGGCGTTGAGCGCCTACTCCCAGATGGACCGCTCTCCGCTTTCCTACAACCTGGCCGTCCAGAAAATCCTGCTTGAGCTTGCCTCCGAGTTCCGCGACAAAGTTTGCGAGACTTCCGAGATGGGCGCCGCCGAGACTCTCGTGAAGAAGACCCTTGAGATGGTCGAGTCGGAACTGAGCAACCCGAACGCCTCCGTGAAGTTTTTCGCCGACGCCCTTTGCGTGAACCCCGACTATCTTGGCCGCTGCTTCAAGAAGGTGATGGACGTGCCCGTCGGCCAGTACATAAACCGCCGCCGTGTTGAGCTCGCCTGCGCCCGCCTTCGGGAGAGCAACAGGACCGTGGAGGAAATCGCCTACGAGTGCGGCTTCGGCTCCAGGAGGCAGTTCTTCGACGAGTTCAAGAAGAAGACTGGGCGAACCCCCTCTAACTACAGGGGGGAGAGCGCGTACATCGGCATAAACGCCCTGTAGTTTTGTTCGAGCTGGTAAGACCAGCCCCGGAATCCTCTATTTCGATTGGTTGAAGAGCCAGTCTCTGATTCCCTCGTAGTTGTAGGCCAGGCTCCCGCAACGAGATGTGACATTTTGACTTTAGCTTTTTTCCACCGCTTTTTCAAATGAAAAGTTTGTTATGGCCTTGGGGCGGCGGAGACTCGGCTCACGGTTCGTTTTGCATTGCAAGCACTTCACAAATGGACTCTTGCAACGTATTGTATTTAGAATTGGAAAAGTGATAAACAAAGGCTCATAATAAGGAATAAAAACATGTTCAACACAAAGAGAAAGATACTCGCTTTTTATGCAATTGCGTTTTTGACGCTTTTTCTTGGCGCAATTGTCTGGACAATATGCCTTGCAAAATTGGTGCCGGACATAACTGTTTCGTATCTGTTCAAGAAAAACATCGTCTTGAATCTCCTGTTGAATCACCTGGTTTTCCTGTTTTTCGCAAGCTGTAAGAAAGTGGGCGTCGTTGCGCTGCTCGTCGCTTTGTTCGCGCTCTCTTCGTTTTCCCTCGTCTTTCCGATTGTCCGCTCAGTCAAAAAGAAAAAAATCTTTCCGTACAATCTCATTTTCACCATTTTTCTGGGCGCATACTTTTTTTACAGCTCTGCGTTTTTTTTGTTTTTTGGCGACATCACAGAAACACTCAAAAAAGATTATTCAAAAATTGACCGCTTCGAGTTCTTTTGGCACGACGAAAGCAAAAATGATTATTCCTTTGCCACCTCACCGTCGAACGAGATTCACGTCGTCTCATACGAGGACAAATCCTTAAGCGATGACGACAAAGTCGCTCTGGTCAATGGGCAAACGATAATCGACGCAATCAGCAAGTTTTATGACGACACAAAAACATATCCCGACACGCTGGAGCAGCTCGTTCCTGCGTATTTGGAGGAAGTTCCAAGCACCGAATACAACGGGATTTTCACAAGCGGCAAGTTCCGCTACGCCAAAGACGAAGAAAACCGCTATTACACTTTGAAGTTCTACGGCTTTTTTGAGAAATGGTACTGGAACAACGACAAAAAATTCTGGGAATTCGAAGAGGATTGACATTTTCCCGTCGTTTTTTTCATCTTTGCAATTTTGACCAACAACGAAAAAAAACACCAAGCTCCGCTAAATCGCGGTTGACTTGCCTTGACGCAAGATAGCCTGGTGCTTGCAATTTCATTGTTTATCCTCGCGGACGCACACCCTCATCGTCATCGAAAGACCTGCGCGCACGAGGGCGGTGAGCCTGTGCTGCCCGTTTAGGAGCTCGCCTGTCGGTGTGATTATAATCGGAACGCCGCCTTTCTCGCGCCATCTTCCCGCGCGCATATCTTCCTCAAAATCGCGAACACGCCTTTCATCAATCGGGCGGTTTCCATCGTTCTTGGAAAGATAGAGAAGAGCCAATTCTGGGGTTACGAGCCGATACAAAACGACTTATTCCCTGGATTCGATTTCATCATCAAGTTTTCTTGCGTAATCCTCGCAATCCATAAAAGGCTCAGTCGGTTCCTTCGAGCCGTAAATCTCAAAGAATGAGCGTCTGTCTCCCTTAAATCCCTCAAATGTCCAGTCGCTTTCGTCAATCTCGCATTCCTCGGACATAAATTGTTTCACCTCTGAAATGAACGCCCTGACGCATTCTTCCTTGTCGATGAAGTCCAAGTCATCGATGTTGACAGATACTTCTTCTCCGGACTCATAGAAGACAAGATTAGTATCTTCAATAGACTCATCATCATCAGAAAGATGAGAAATCAGCTGACCGCACAAAACTATTTCTCCGGTCTTTGCGTTTTTGAACATTCCGCAAAGCTGTCTGTACGTTCCGTCGTCCAGATGAAAAACGGCTGAGCCGCTGTCGCGCTCGTAAGGCGGGAATGTCGAGTTGTTGAACTCGTAGACTTTGTATTTGTCCTTTACCTTTCCGTCAATCCAGACTTTTTCGGTATAAGAGTTCGACCAGCAGCTTGACTCGCTATAATCTTCTTGTACGCTTGCCACAAGCCGTGCGGCATTTGCTTCTTTTGCTGCGTCCTCAAGCCAGTCTACATCGCTTGGAATAGAGGTGTTTTTTATGTCCAAGCCGTCCGCATACCAGCTGTCGTTCGGAACAAACGAGTTGCCCGACAGCAAAAACGGAATGTCAGAGCCGTCGCCGTTTTCTCCGTTGAACCAGTCGTAGTTCGCCTTGCACCAGTCGTATGCATTTTTTGCCGCGCCTGTGTCCTCAGAACCGTCCCCTGTGTAAAATTCGATTCTAAAATAACCATAACCTGCACTCATATGTGTTTACTCCTTATTTTGTCAGCATACATAATATAAACGAATTTGGCACAAAAAATTTTTTTTTAAGAAAAAAAATCTTGTTGGCTTTGTTTGCGCTGTCTTCGTTTTTCATCGCCTTTGCCATTCTCCGCTATTGTTTTTCGGATGTTTTTTTCATTATAATTTAAGCATGAGTGTTTTATCCTTCGTTTATCATATTCTCACAGAGGCGGACAAATGAAGAAAACGATTGCCTTTTTCGCTTTTTCCCTGACCGCCGTGTCCATTCTGCTGTTGTCGCTGGCCTTCCACCTCATAATAAAGAGCGAGAGCGAAAGGACCGTGGAAGCCCACGAGCTGCTCGCCGACCACGTTTTTTCCGAATTGACCGAGAATCTCTACCAGCCGATCATCGTCTCGAAGATGATGGCGGAGGACGAATATCTGCAGCGGTTCCTGAAAGAGGAGGGCGACCTTGAGAGCGACGCGGAGACGATGAAGAAATACCTTTCGCGAGTCAAGAACAGGTTCGGCTTTTACCAGACGACGCTCGTCTCCGCGGGCACCCACCGCTACTACCGGGACGACGAGGTCCACAAAATCATCAATCCTGCGAACGACCAGCACGACGTCTGGTTCTCGAGCTTCGAGGGCAGCAGCAGGCTTTTCTCAATCAACACCTACAAGCACAGGGAGGGCCTGGACAAGTCGACCATGCACGTCAACTACAAGATAGAGGACGACGACGGAAAGTTCCTGGGAATCGTGGGGCCTTCGGTCTACCTCAAGGACATGATGGACGTGATTTCGGCCCTGGAGTCGAAATACAACGTGGAAATTAGCATGACGGACAGCCACGGAATCGTGAACCTGGATTCCTCCTTCGATGAAATCTCCGTGGCGAACCTCTCCTACTACACCGACGGCGTGACTGACAGGAAGTACAGGCGGATAGGGCTGGACGGCTTCTGCATAACATCCTACATAGAAGATTTCGACTGGTACATTTGGATAAAGAGCCGGAGCCACGCCCTGAAAAGCGACAAGCCCCACATTTTCTATTTGATTGCGATGATAATCTTCTGCGTCGACACGCTCTCAATCTTCTTCGCCTACCGCGTCTTCCTCCGCAGAAAGGGGCTTGAAATCGTCTCGTCCGACCTGCAGATTGACGCGCTCACGAAGCTGCCGAACCGCAACTACTTCAAAGACAAGCTCGGAGAGCACGGGCTGTTCAACACGACGGCGTACAAGTGCATGGCGGTCTTCGACATCGACTATTTCAAGGAGGCGAACGACAGGCTGGACGGGGACGAGCTTCTGCGCTCTGTCGTCGCCACGATGAATGGGCTTCTGAACAGCGACGGCGTGCTTTACCGCTGGGGCGGCGACGAATTCCTGGTGCTTTTCGAGGTTCCGATCGAGAATGCGTACAAAATCTGCAGGGCGTTCTGCTCGGAGATAGAGAATGGAAAACTGATAACAGTGTCCGTGGGGCTTACGTCGATAAACCTCTTCGAGACAATCAAAACGAACTACCACCGTGCGGCGCGGTACTGCTACACGGTGAAGGAACTTGGCGGAAACGGAGTGAAAAAAGACTGATGAAATCTATTCGTGCGAGACTCGCTTTTTCGTATTTGTCGATGGTTTTGCTTCTGTGGCTCGTGGTGGGCACGATATCGATGTTCTATGTGCGCTCGGCGATAATGCAGCACTC
>CAMHLH010000157.1 GCA_946185925.1 uncultured Treponema sp. | reverse complement strand
ATCCTCGGAGACGAGCTGGCGTTCGCGTGGCAGCAGGCAGTGGACAAGGACGGAAACGGCAGAATCTACGTTCTGGAAACAGACCGGTCGGTGCAGGCTCCAAAAATCGCGGCGGCAAGCTTCACGGAAGGCGGCAGGTCCACATCGGAGAAAGTGTCGGCGAAAGTCCAGCTTCCCAAAGACTCAAGCGGAATAGCGGGCTACACCTGGATTTGGACGAGGAACCGCAAGGACGAGCCTCCAAAAGACCTGAACAAACTCGTCAAGCCAAAATCCACCACGATGACGGCGAACGCCACGGACGACGGAATCTGGTACTTCAAGGCGCGCGCATACGACTACGCCGGAAACTGGTCGGAATCGGCGACACTCTCTTACTACAGGGACCTCACTCCCCCGCAGCCTCCGATTATAGACCCTGTGGAAACGGACAAGTACGGCTTCGTCAAATCCGAAAATTTCACGATGACATGGAAAGGCGACGAAATGGACGACGACGTGGCAGGCTACTCGTGGAGCCTCACCCCAATCGGGCGGTTCGACAGAAGCCTGAACGTGAACAAGACGCACCCGATGCGCCTTTCCCAGGCGGCGGCGGAAAAGAAGGTCGCGGAAATCATACTGAAGTACACGGAGCCGAAGGAGCTCAAGAAGTGGGAGAAGGCGACAAGGCCTCCAAGGAAAATGATGGGTTCCACAACCTCCGCCAGCTACAAGAACCCCGACAACGGCGTCTACGTCTTCTCGGTCTGCGCGGTGGACAAGGTGGGAAACATCGGAGAGCCTGCCCAGAGCATCATCATATTCAACAAGTACGTCCCATCGACGAAGATATTCAACGTGACACACAAGACGGACGAAAGGGGCGTCGTGACAATCGGAATGACCGGACAGGGATTCCTCTACGAAGGAACGATATCGGAAATCGTCGTGGAATCACTGGACAAGCAGAACCGCTACGTATTCAATTTGAAGAACGGCGACTACAAGGTGGTCTCGGACGAGAAAATCAGCGGCTTGAAGTTGACCGACATGAAAGCCGGAAAATACACGGTTACGATACGGCATTCCGACAGGGGAAAAAAGACCTGGAACGGAAGCCTGAGCGTCTCCCAGTCGGGAATGGTCAGGCACGAGAACAGGTACTTCTTCGAGCCGGAATGGAGACTGTTCAATCCGTCTTCGGCAAGGTACATAATAACGCAGAGGGAGATACCGCTCCTTCTGGTGCTGATTCTCGCGCTGCTGGCTACGGCAGCCTCCACAAGGGGGCTTTTGAAGGCAGCGAAGGAATCGATAACGACACGCGAGGAAATAAGGGCGCTCGTCACAGGAGGGGTAATGCCGATGGAAAGAAAGGAAAGTCTGATGAAAAAAGGAATGAGCCTGAAATGGAAACTCATCCTCTTCACTTCAATTCTCATCATCTCAATCGTAACGATAGTCTCCGTCACTCTTGGAAAAAGGCTCTCCGCCACCCAAGAAAGGACCCTGCTCGTGGGACTGAAGGACAGGGTGAACGTAGTGATGGAAAGTATCTCCAGCGGCGTGCGGAACTATCTTCCAGAAGCCGCGGACCGCTCAATCGAAATCATGCTCCTTCCAAGCGAGACGAAATACTTCGCGGAAGCAAACTACGCGACCATCACCGGACTTCCGCTAGACGAGAAAAACACGAACATCGATTTCGTATGGGCATCGAACGACCCGGCCATCGAGTCAAAAATCGACACAGGAGAATTCCAGCAGGGAGTCTCAAGGCTCCGCTCGCAGGACCAGCACATCTTCGGGAACACGGACAAGACGAACGAGGAAGCGGTCGCCCAGGTGCAGGAGATAACAGCGCGCATGGAAATCATCCGGGCGGAAAAAGCGGGCGCGGACGAACAGAGGAACGCGGAACTGAACGCGCAGCTGGCGGAACTCAGAAGCGAAATCGACTCGAAGCTAAACGATTTGTCGGTGGACGCTCAAGGCTCCTATCCGCTTTTCAGCGTTGACAAACTCGACAGGGAGCAGAGCAAGTACATCTTCTACAAGCCAGTCCTCTTCAGGCAGAGCGGCGACAACGAGACGTTCGTGAGGGCGATGGTCATCATGGAAGTTTCGACCGACAACGTGAGGAATGAAATCGACAGGGCCATCAGGGAAATCTTCATCATCACGATAATCGTCGCGTTCATCGCAATCGTGATTGGAAACGCGGTCGCATTGGCGGCGGCGAGCGTCATCGTAAAGCCTATCAACAAGCTGGTCTCTCACGTCAAGAAAATCGGCAGCACGAAGAACAAAGAGGACCTTGAAGGACAGAGAATCGAGATAAAGTCGCGCGACGAAATCAGGACGCTCGGAGACGCCGTGAACGACATGACCGAGGGGCTTGTGGAAGCGGCCAAGACCGAAAAGGAACTTGCGCGGCAGCAGGAGGAGAACATCAAGGAACGGGAGCGCACGGCGAAGGCGCAGGAGGACGCGGCGAGGGAGAAGGAGCGCGCGGCGGAGGCGACGGCGCAGGCGCAGGCAATCCAGGAGCAGATGCTCCGCGCGCAGGAAGCGGACTTGAAGAACAAGCTCATGGAATCGGACGGAAGAAGAATCCAGACGGGATTCGTGCCGCTGAACTCGGTGCCGCGCTCGGACATAAAGGACACAATCGCGAGCTTCAAGAACGACGACATCGACCTCTTCTGCTACTACGAAGGTTCCGACAGCCTTTCGGGCGACTATTTCAGCTACAAGCAGCTCGAAAACGGCTGGTACGCAGTGATGAAGTGCGACGTCTCCGGACACGGAGTTCCGGCATCTCTTTTGACGACGATTCTCGCAACAGGCTTCAACGGCTACTTCGGAAACTGGACGCTCAAGAAGAACGGAACGAGGCTCAACGAACTCGCCCTCTCCTTGAACGAATCAATCGGAAACCTGAACCTGCGCGGAAAATTCGCCACCCTGCTCATCGCCCTCTTCGACTCGAAGAGCGACACGATATACCTCTGCCACGCCGGAGACAACATCGTCAGAATGTACGACTCGGAGAAGAACTGCCAGAAGACAATCACGCTCGCGGAAGCAGGAGCGGCAGGAGCCATCAAGCGGGAACTCTACGAGATGGTCGGAAAGGACTACAACTCCGCGTACCAGGTCGTGAAGATGCCGTTCAAGAAAAACGACATCCTCTTCCTCTACACCGACGGCATTGAAGAATCGCAGAGCAAGTACAAGGACAAGGATTTCAACAACATCCTCAAGGGCAAGGACTCCAACGAGTTCGAATACGAGGAATTCGGAAACGACAGGATAAAGGAAGTTCTGGAGACATTCTTCAAGAAGCAGAAATACGTGCTCAAGAGGACGCATCCGCAGGACAGCTCGGAAAAGCTCGAATTCGACTTCTCGGCCTGCTCAAGCGAAATCTCGGAGCTCATCATGGCACTCGCTTCGATTGAGAAGGTCTTCCGCTTCTACAAAAAGCCGACGGCTGTAGGAAACGTGACGAAGGACGCGACAGGCAACGGCCGCATGGAAGGCGACGTAGTGCGCGTGGACAGGAGAATCGACGACTTCCTCAAGCGGACGTTCAACATGTACGGCTTCTACTGCGGCAAGCAGAGCGACATCGGGGAGCAGAACTACATCTACTACCTCGACATCGACGAGGACAAGCAGGAAGACGACCTGACAATCTACGCGATAAAGAATTTGTAGGGAATTGAAAATGGAGATTTGTGATATTCAGAGGCACATTCCGACTTTGGTTTCTCTTTGGAGGGGAAACGGGAGGAAGGAGAGGCTCGACAAAAAAGAGATTTCGCTTCTTTCAAGTTCCCTGCTCAAACTGCAGCGGGGATTGACGGGGGAGCGGAAAATGGCGGGCGGAAGCTACATGAGCGAAAAGGAAACGTTCGGCCCCTACCTGCTCTATTATTTTCCGGTGAGCTACCTGCAAGTCCAGACGATTCTTGATTTTATACACAGCAACGGCAATAGAAACAACGACAATAAAATAGAAGAAATCGCAAAAAAAGATGAAATCGGCATACTCGAAATCGGCTCAGGGCCGGCTCCGGGGACAACCGCGCTCTGCGACAGAATCAGGAAATTCAACAAAAACGCGAAGATTTCCGTAAGCCTTTGCGACACAAGCGAAAGGGCGATGCAGACGGCGAAGAAGATTCTCGAAAGCGACTTTGAGAACGTCAGCGTGGAAACAAAGAAAGCCGACCTCGAAAAAAACGGACGAGAACCATTCGGAAAAAAGACGAAGAAATTCGACATCGTCTTGATGAGCCACGTCCTGAACGAGCTTTGG
This sequence comes from uncultured Treponema sp., assembly GCA_946185925.1. Lineage (GTDB taxonomy): Bacteria > Spirochaetota > Spirochaetia > Treponematales > Treponemataceae > Treponema_D. The sequence continues at coordinate 1,944 of CAMHLH010000157.1, read as the reverse complement.
AAAAAAGATGGCGACAAGATACAGAAGCGGCTCTCGTTCATCAAGGCGCAAGCGGAAAAGCTTTCCGAGAACGGCATTCTCATCCTGAACGAACCTGCCATGCTGGAATCGAGCCGGAACCTCATCAAAATCCGAGACGAAATCCTTGGAAGCGAAGCCTTCTGCGGCATGAACCTTGTCGCCCCCTGCCCCTTCTCCGGCTCGAAAAAATGCCCGGCAATGCTCTCGGAGAAGCAGACCTGCCACGCCGAAAAAATGTGGAAGCCATTCGAGCCTGTCATGTCGCTCGCAAAGGGCGCCGGACTCGACCGTGAATCCGTGAAGATGAGCTTCTTCGTCTTCCAAAAAACGGAAGAGCAAGCCGAATCCGAAAACGGAAAGACGCTCACGGTGGTCTCGGACGGAATGCTCAACAAATCGGGCAGAATCCGCTTCATGCTCTGCGACGGCGAAAAACGATTCTCGCTCTCGGCAAAGAAGGACGACCAGCACGCAAAATCAATCGGCTTTTTCGACCTGCATCGATACGACAAAATCCAAATAAAAAACCCCGAAATCCGCGAAGGAAATTTCGGGGTTGCTGAAGAAACGGAAATCGAAATATCCGAGTAAAAATCAGCCCACAAATCAGCCCACACTTACCCCACAATAGAACGGACGAATTTGAGCGAAGACGGAACATCCTTCACACCCTCGAATATGAGGAGCGCGTCCGGGCATTCCGCCTTGATTCTCGGAAGCCACACGTCCCAGTGCATGAGGCCCTTTCCGAGAGGGGCGATTTCAAGCTCCTTCGTCTCCGGGTTCACGATGTAGTCCTTCAAATGGAAGCCGCAGATTTTCCCCTTGAAAAGCTCCAGGCACTTGTCGAAAATGGCGTCCCTCTCCTCGTGGTTTCCGATGTAGAGATAGTTGTAGATGTCCACGATGAAGCGGAAATTCTCCTGTCCCGGGTCAATCTCGTCGGCGAGCCGCTTGAGCATCTCAGGCTTGTACATGCAGTGCCCCCACGCGCCCTCAAGAGCCATGCAGACTCCGCTCTCCTTGGCGATTTTCGGCATCGGAGCGAAAACCGACTTCACTTCCTGGAACGCCTCCTCGGTCTGGTTCTTTGGATTGTACGTCCATTTGTCGTCGTTGTAGGAACCGGTCTCGCTCGCAACGAAAGACGCTCCGAATTCCTTGGCGTGCCTCAAGTGGTCGGCGTATTTTTCGGCGCCCGCCTTCACTTTCTCCTTGTTCGAGTGGACAGGGTTGAAATACGCGCCCAAAAGCGGAATCTCCACCCCGTGCGAGTTGAAGCCGCCCCTGATTTCAGAGACGACCTCCGGCGTGAGCGTGCCGGGATTTCCGCTCTGTCCTTCCACGGCCTTCGCTATCGCAAGCTGCACCCCGTCGAAGCCCCAGTCGTGGGCGTTCGCGCCGAGCCAATCTGCGCTCCCCTTTCCAATGTCATGCGGACGTATGAGAATCTTCATTTTGTACACCTCCAAAAATTTTCAAGTTGAATTCAAATTTCCCTGTGACCAATCAAAGCCCAGCCGATTGTTTCTTCTGGAGTAAAAAGACTTGGACCGCCTTTATCGGCATAGACACATTTTGTAGGAACCCAGCCAGTATGTCCATTAATTGAGATGTTGACCCAAGCATAATCGGATGTTATCCCATGAAGTTTGTGGAATTTCAAACAATCCTTATCCGTGACCTTGTAAACAGTTTTGTCTTTATCAGACGGCAAAGATTTCAGTTCAGTCGACAGATGCACGTTCATGCTCTTGTCCAATGTCAAAACCTCGACAGACTGTCCAAAGACATTTATCGTTTCCTTGTGAACGAAGTTGCCAGACGCATACGGATTGCACATTGTCATGAAGCCATCCACCGCAGAGTTGACTGACACTTTTATAAAAGTCTTATCAGTTGCGACAATCCTTATTATGTTTG
>CAMHLH010000156.1 GCA_946185925.1 uncultured Treponema sp. | reverse complement strand
GGAGGACGATTCTCCTGAGGACAATCTGCACAGTCTCCTTGGCAGAATCGTTCAGGTAAATCATCGCGTTGAAGTAGTCGTTCCAGAAGCTCACCGCCACGAAAAGTCCAATCGAAGCCAAGACCGGCTTTGAAAGCGGAAGGACAATCTTCACGAACACGCCGAGTTCCGAGTATCCGTCGACAAGCGCGGCCTCCTCAAGCTCTTTCGGGATGTTGGCGAAGAAGGACTTCATGATAATCATGTTGAACGGGCTGATTGCGGCGAGAAGAATCAGCGCCGAATAGTGGTTGTAGAGGCCGAGCGACTTCACAACGAGGAAGGTCGGAATCAAGCCGCCAGAGAAGACCATCGTGAAAATCACGAAGTTCAAAATCGTGTTGCGCCCCATCAGGTGCGTTTTTGAAAGCGGATAGGCGAACGTGGAAGTGAAGAAGAGAGAGCAGACCGTGCCGAACACCGTGAGGAATAGGGAATTCTTCAAGCCGCGGAAGATTTCGCCGGTCTGCGTTATGTATTTGTAGGCGTTGAACGATATCGTGTGGGGGACGATGAAGAACGCCCTTTCCGTCAACTCCTGCTCAGTGGAAAAGGAACCCGCCAGTACATAAAGGAACGGAAGCAGAGTGAGCAGGGCCACAGCCACAAGGAAAATCGCTATCACCTGGTCCCAAAACACGTCGCTCCTTGTTCTCCGGACTTTGAGCGGCTTCCTGTATTTCTTTTCTTTCATAATTTACCACCTTTCTTTTCGACAAAACTCAATAGATTCCAGACTCGCCGGCTTTCTTCGCCGCCCAGTTCGCGCCGAGCACCATGAACATGCTGACGAGCGACTTGAACAAGCCCGCGGCCGCGCTGTACGAATACTGCGAGTTCAAGATGCCGCGCTGGTAGACGTAAGTGTCGTAGACTTCGGCGACCGACATGTTCAGCGAATTCCTCAGAAGGAAAATCTGCTCGAATCCAGTGTTCAAAATCGAACCGACCCTCAAAATCAGCATGACGATGATTACGGATTTCAACGTCGGAAGCGTTATGTGCCACATGATTCTCCAGCGGCCGGCTCCGTCGACCCTAGCCGCCTCGTACAAGCTCGTGTCCACACCAGAGAGGGCCGCGAGATAGACGATTGTTCCGTATCCCGTCTCCTTCCAAATCTGCTGTCCGATAATCATCGGGCGGAAGTATTCAGGCAAGCCCAAAAAGTTCACCGTCTTGTCGAAGAAGACCAGCAGCGCCTGATTCACCGCTCCGTCCGTCACGTTGAAGAGCGTGTAGGTAATCGAAGCGACGATGACCCACGAAATGAAGTGCGGAATGTAGATGCAGGTCTGGATTGTCCTCTTGAAGAAATGGCTCCTCACTTCGTTCAGCAAAAGGGAGAGGATGATTGGCGCGGGAAAGTAGAAAATCAAGCTCAAGAACGAAAGCCAGAGAGTGTTCTTCAAGAGCATGAAGAAGTCGCCGCCCGCGAAAAACGCCTTGAACTGGGCAAATCCCACAAAGCGGCTGTGGAAGATGCCGCTGAACGGATTGTACTGCTGGAAGGCCATCGTAAGGCCGAACATCGGAATGTACCTGAAGATTATGAAATACAAGGCACCCGGAATGAGCATGAAGTACAGCCACCTGTGCCTGCAGAAATAAACGGCAAAAGATTTTTTCTTAAGTTCAATTTTGTTTGAATCTTCCATCGAAACCCCCTTTACAGTGGAAGAACATTCCTCATCCACTGAAAAAAGAGTAGCACAGTTTTTTTGGGTCAATATGCATTATAAAATCAAAAAATAGCATAAATCCGTCATAAGGTCTGAATTTTCATTTTTACCAGTATTTTTGCACAAAAACGAAAAAGGAGACCCGAAAAACTTCCGAGTCCCCTTAAAGGAGGGTGATGAAAAAACAAAGAATAGGGTTCCCCTACTTGTTCACATAGTTGATTTTTGGAACCGGCAGCCTTCCGTCCTTCACAACGGAAGCGTTGTCCGCTCCAAGATAGAAGCCCAAACAGGTCGGCTGGTTGTAGCCGTTGTTCTGCCAGGCGACGGAAGCCCTGTAGACCGGGTCCTGCATCAAACAGTAGATTCTGTGTTCAGTTGGGACGGTGGTGCTGTAGATTCGCAGCTGCGTGTCGTCGTCGGTCGGAACGATGACTTCCTCTCTCCAGTCGCCCAAAATGTCGGCCTGCAGAGACGGATTCGCCTTGGTTCCGTTGTTGCTGTGGCAGCCGTCAAGCGTCTTCACGACTTCCATCTCTCTTTTTTCCTCGTTGAACTTGCTGATTGAGAGAGAAGCCTTGTCTTGTCCGTCCAACAGCTCGTGGAGCAAATCTCCGTCCCAATAGAGTTTGAAGTTGTAGGACATCTTCGCCTTCGCGTATGAGTCCACGACAGTTTTCTCAGAGCCGTCGTAGACATTGTAGACTCCGCTTCCTGCATCCGGCTTTTTTCCGCCCGTTCCCCAGACCTCGTAGCCGGGCTTTGAAGTGATTTTCGCGGCCATCGCCCTGCCAGCGTCCCTGTTGGCGAAGAAGCGCATCTTCGTCTCACCGGTCGCGGCGTCGTGCAGTTCAAGGCTCGCCACCCTGTCGATTTCCCTCGGCTCCCAGACGAAAAGCCCCTCCACATCGGGGTAGAACTGGCCGATGTGGATTGCGTCTCCGTGGGAACCTTCCTCCCGGTTCATCTGGCCGTCCATCACATAAAGGATTTTTCCGTCATTGTCCAAGGTAAGGCTCCCGGCAATGATTTCGTCGCATCCGTCGTTGTCCACGTCGGCGACAGCGAGGTTGTGGTTGCCCATGGCCGCTCCACGACCGCCAACTGCGTCAGAATCGAACGTCCAAAGCTCCTTGATTTTTCCGTTTTCCAAAGAATAGGCAGCGTAAGTCGTGCGCGCGTAGTAGCCCCTGCCGAGGAACGCAGAAGGGTGGATTCCGTCCAAGTAGGCCATTCCGGCGTTCCAGCGGTCGCTTCTGTTGTAGAAGTTGTCGCCCCAGGAAGTCACGTCGCCCACGGGGAAGGCGTATTCAATCGTGTCTATCACCTTTCCGCTGCCGCCCTCGAAGAACGAGACGTATTCAGGTCCGCCCGTGATGTGCCCCTGCCCTTTCTCGTTCTCCTTCAAGATGAATTTTCCTTCGTCAGCCTCGTTCCCGACAACCGAAATGACTTTTGAATAGTCGAATTTTCCATCCGTGACTCCGTAGACCTTCGTGCCGTCGCCGGTTTTCAAGAAGACTTCGCTTTTTCCGTCTCCGTCGAAATCCGCCACGACAATCTGGTTGTAGTGCGCGCCGCTCGTCAAACTCAAGCCGAGGTCGATTCTCCAAAGCGGAGTTCCGTCGAGCTTGTACGCGTCGAACAAGGTCGGAGCCGTGAGCGCGGAGAAACTGGAGTCGATTGCGTTCTCCGGGTACCACTTGACGATGATTTCGTATGTGCCGTCTCCGTCCAGGTCGCCCACAGCAGCGTCGTTCATGCGGTACGGAGAAGTCTTTCCGTCGAGTGTGCGTCCGGGAAGCGGCTTCTGCACGTTTATGGAAAGATAGTCGTCAGAAAGAGCTTTTGCCACAGCCCTGTCATTCTTGTTCGAGAGAGGAAGCACCGTGTACTCGTCCCCCGCCTTTCCTTCCTTGTCCAAAAAATTCGTCACGCTCAAAGGACTTGTGTTGATTTTCTCACCGTTTCTGTAGATGTCGAATTTTTCGGCAGCCGAATACTCTTCGACACGCAGCCTCCATGAAACAAAGACGCCGTCTTCCGCTTTCAAAGCCACAAGAGCGCGGTCGAGCCACTCGTTCTGCCTTTTCGACTCAGGAACGGGAAGCCGGTTGTAGACGTATTGATAAGCAGAGCGTCCAAGAGTGTTCTTCGCGTCAGCCGTGTCGCGGATTGTGCCCACGAAAGTGTAGACTCCGTCCTCTTTTGTGTTCCATTTTTTTCCTGCCGTCTTCCATTTTGAGACAGGAACCTGGGCTGTGGAACCGTCCGCCAATTTCACGGAAACAGTCGCAGGAAGTCCCAGAGATTTTTCTTTTTTGTTCTTGCCAACTGAAACCCTTATGTATGGAAGAAAATCAACAGTTGTTATTGAATTGGCAGAAATCGGCTGGTAGTCCACCTCAATGTTGTCGAGGTAAGTCTGCCATGTGATGTTGTTTCCAGAAGTCCTGATTCCAGCCACAGTCATCTTTGAAATCACACCGCTGAATCCAGTTTTTTCAAGAGAAGAAGAGAAGGACTCAGTTTTTCCAGTGGATTTTTCAGTCACGCTCCCCTTCAACGAGTTTTCCTTCACGTCGATTTCCAGAGAGACTGTGTACCAGGAAAAGTCGTTCCCGAAAGAAAGCTCGGTCGGAGAGTCTTTCCCAACCAGCCAAGAGATTTTCCCGTTGTGCGTGTATCGTACCGTCACGATTGATTTTTTGCCGGAATCGACAAGCGAAACTTCGCCTCCGTTCTCGTCCTTGTTTCCGCCCTTGTCGTTTATTTTTCCAGGCAGCCAGTCGAAAACAACTTTCACAAAACTCGCCGAAATTGCAGGTTCAAAGACCTTCGTGGCCACCCGCCCGCCCTTCTGGTTCTCCATGCTGAACGAAAGCTTGGACGTGGCGTTTCCAAAAACGTCGTCCTTGCTCACCGACAAAACCGCGCTCGCAGTCGAAAATCCCCAAGGCTTCTCATTCGACTCCGCCTCAAAATCTGAAGAGAGCGTCCTGCCCTCAGCCGAAAGAACAGCGCAGGACAAAAAAGCCAAAACCGCCGAAACACTTTTTTTCATAACTTCTCCTTCTAAAATAGGCTGAATGTCGAGCATTGCATATCGTAGTTGTCGAAACAAGCTCCCAGCGGGAACCGCAGCCTGCTTGCGCAGTCTTGCCCAAAACGGCAGTACCGCTCCGCGGTGGCGTTAACATCGCTTACGATGTTTAGTGTTTTTGTTGACGGAACCCCGCTTCCGCTTGTTTCGACCATTGCACCGTAAAAACTCGACTTTCGCCCTATATAGAAAATTCCTCCAGCCTGAGCATCTCCACTCCCGCCAAGAGAACTATCCCGATTCCGTGCGTGTTGTTCAACTGCGGAAGAAGATGCTCCGAATAGTACCGTGGATTGAAAGCGAATTCGCTGCCTCGGCAGACCCCATAAAGATTCCCCTTCGAATCTATCGCCATTTTTTCGAGGGCCTCCCAGGCGCGCGCGCAAGCCTCATGGTAGCGGCCGTCAGAGTCGTCGAGCCAGCCGTTCCTGATTCCCCGGCTGAAAGCGCAGATGAACATGGCGGTGCATGAAGATTCCGGGTAGCTCTCCTCCATGTTCAAAACCTGCCTCCAGATTCCGTCCTTGCCTTGGACAGAAAGGTAGCCCTGAGCCAAGTTCCGGTAGAATTCCAGAAGCCCCCCCCTCTTTGGGTGATTTTCGGGAAGGACCGCAAGCAGCTCCGTCAAAGAGAAAATCGTCCAGCCGTTGCCGCGCCCCCAGGGGATTCCAGTGTTCATGTCGCGCCTGAAATCGTAGACATGGGCCATGAGTTTTTTGTCTTCCATGTAAAGACGCTTTTTGAAGCCGAAGAACTGGCCGGCCGCATCGTCCAAAACAGCCATGTCCTTCTTGAATGCGGAATAGCGGCACAAAAATGGAACGCTCATGTAGAGGTCGTCGGCCCACATTGTTCCGTTGTGGAATTTGTGCATCATCTGCTTTCTGAAGAACGAGCCGTCGTCCAACCGGGACTGCTTTTCGCAGATGTATTCTCCGACGTATGAAGCGATTGAGCCGTAGTCGCCAAGCTCGTCTCCGTGGTCTTTTGCGACTTCGAGCATGAGCGAGGCGAACGAGCCGCAATCGTCCAAGCTGTCAATCGAGGTCAAAAGATGGTGGACAGCCGTGGCTCCGCCAAAATGAGCCTTGTCGAACAAAGCGTATTCGAGCGTCCCGACGGCTTTTCTCACATGGCGGACGACGTAATCTGAAATGATGTTCGCCTTCTTGTTTTTCTCGAAGAATCGCGCGGTCTCAATCATGCCGTAGAGGGTCACGCCCAACGGATAGTCCCAGTGTCCGAAAAGCGCGTTCTCGTTGTAGAGGCGAATCCAGCCGCCCTTCATGTCGAGCCGCCACCAAGTCTTCTCATCCCCGCTTCCGACAAGGCAGTTCCTGTTTTTTGCATTGAATTCCACAAGTTCATCGTCAGAGGATTTTTCAAACGGACCTGCGAACATCCAGGGGAATCTGTTTTTCACGCCCTCTGTCAAAAGAGGATTCACAAGCGCAATCTC
>CAMHLH010000155.1 GCA_946185925.1 uncultured Treponema sp. | reverse complement strand
TATCCCTCAACTTCATGACTTCCTGCTGGTAGAACCAACTCATCATCGGGGTAAGCACAAAACTCAAATAGAAAAATGAAAAAGCCAAAAGTTGTAGAAAAGCATATTTAGGCCTTCCGTACAAAAGCCAAGAAAACAGGTCACAGAAAAGGGTCATTGTTTCAAAAAAAACAAGGGCTCCAAAGAACTTGTCTTCCTTGCTTCTCTTTGGTGTCAGGCACTCACCCAAAAATATGCAGGTTGAGACGAGCATTCCCAATATGTCAAAAGAAACATTGACTATGTGCATTGGCTTCATGCCATTTGGAAAATCAAGTTTGGAGCAAAACAGGATGGTTATGGCAAAAAGAGCCACCTGTGCCGCCAAAGCCAGATACTTTAACTTAAACTTCATAGAATCTCCCTCCAGTTTTTTATGAGGAAATCGGCCATCTCCTTCATGTGCTCCCAGTCGCTCCTGCCGTCCGCGCACTTCTCAAGCGCGCTCGAATCGAACACGGCGCAGGTCAAGAAGCCCGCGTTCTTGGCGGTCTCCACGCAGTGCAGCGCGTCCTCGAAAACGACGCTCTCCCCTGCCGACGCGCCGCAGACTTCCGCGGCCGTCTGGAAAATCAGCGGCTCGTGCTTGCTGGTGCCCAAATCAAGGCAGGTCAAGACGTCCCGGAAAAGCCCCCGGATTCCAAGACGGTCAAGGCACGCCTCCACGCACTTTCTGTTGGTCGCTGTCGCCAGCACGCAGGGAACGCCCATTCCGTTCAAACTTTCGAGAACCTCGCGCGCGCCGTCCTTCAGAAGCAAATTGCGGGCGTACTCGCCGAAGATTATCGACTCGAATTCCCCGCAGATTTTCTCAAGCGGCTCGTCAATCCCGAACCTCTCCTGAAAGAAAAGGGCGGTCTCGGTCTCGGTCAGCCTCTTCACGTCGTCCCAGACCGAAGATGACAGAAGCACCCCGTGGGAAGAGAGGTAGCGGTCGGAAACGCCGTGCCACATCGGCATGGAGTCGAGGATTGTCCCGTCCATGTCGAAAATCGCGCACTTACAATCAAAATTTTTCAAATTCATACAAACCATGATAAAATCTTTTCCATGAATGAAGAACAGAGCAACATATCAAAAGCACCAATTTTTCCGATCCTTTTTCTGCTCGGCGTCGCGACAGAAACCTTCGGCCTGATTCTACTGCACACATTCCTCCCCAAGCATTTCACAATCGGAGCGGTCGTCCTCGCAGCCGCGCTTTTTACATTTTATATCATATTTTACCACATTCCGCTCAAGAAACTTTCAGATTATGTGGATTCCGTGTACCTCGGAGACTTTTCACAGGAGAATAGGGTAAAAACGCCGGTCATGACGATAAGGCGGCTGGGCGAGAAGCTCCACAACTTCATCGGAAACAGGCTCGTCAACCTTCTGAACGTCCTCAAGCTCAACGTAATCCACACGCAGGACAGTTCCGACAAATTCATGATAGAAGTCCAGAACGCCATAACAAATTCCTCGAGAATCTCGCTCGGAGCGGACTACATAAAGGTGAAGGTTCTGAAGCTCGAACACCTGGAATCCGAGACTTTGACGGAGAACAAGGAAATCCTCAAGAACATCGAAAGCTACAAGAGTCTCGTCGAAAAACAGTCGCATGAAATCGAAAAGACATACGAGATAATCGAGGGGGTGGCAGAATCCCTCAACGAGAAAATTGGCAGCCTGAGCGAAAAGCGGGAAGAATCGGAGAAGCTGGAATCCCTCACGGAAACCGTCGACAGCCAGGTGAAGGCAACGGAGAGCGAAGTCGGAAAGATATCGGAGGGAGTCGAGCTTTTGAACAACACGATTTCCGTCATCGCGTCGGTCGCAAACGAGACGAACCTTCTTGCGATGAACGCTTCCATAGAGGCGGCGCACGCGGGCGAGGCGGGAAAAGGGTTCGCGGTGGTCGCCGAGGAAATCAGGAAGCTCAGCGAGCAGACGGGAAAGCACGCGAAGGACATAACGGGCGCGCTCAAGACGATGACCAGCCTCATTTTGAGCGCGACGGAATCGAGCAAGAAGACGAACGCCGCGTTCTCGGAGATTTCGGAGCAGGTCGTCACGTTCGTCAACTCGTTCAAGGAGATAATCGACGACTACAAAGTCGTGGTGGGCAGCAACACAGAAATCCGCTCGCACTTCTCCGAGGTCGCCTCGGCGGAGAAGGAAATAGGCGTGCAGGTCGGAAGAATCTCGGAGAGCATAGAGCGCAACAACAGGAGCCTCTCCGACATCGAAAAGTGCATCTCGGAGATAAGCGACATCGTGAAGCGCAACACGTCGCAAGCCCTCGACCTGAGCCACTCCCAGGACCCGATATATTTCAACGCGGTCTCGAACGAGAAGAGCCTCGAGAGAATCAGGTGCGACATCGACTTCTTCAAGCTCGCGAACGTCTCGGAGACGATTTGGAAGGCCGACAAAACGGAAATCCGCACGATAGTCGGAGCGATTCACTCCCATCTGGACTGGACGGTTCTGCTTCTGGAATTTCTGCACGGCATTTCCGACTCGATAAGGGAAAAGATGAGAAAAGGCAGTTCCGCGTTCGAAGAATGGCTCTACGGAGAGGGAACGCAAAAATACGGCAGGTCACCCGCCCTCGTCAAGGCAAAGGAACTGAACGAAGCCATAAGGCAGAAAGCCGACATGCTCATACGCCTCAAGGACGCGGACAAGGAGAAGGAAGCCACAATCGAATTCTCCGAAATCCTCGAATATTCAAGGAAGATGATGATTGAACTCAAGGAGCTCAAGAAATTCATAGTCGCCAACATCGCGGACGAGGAGAAGCTCGCCCAGTTCAGCATATCCTCGGATTCAGGCGGCATAGAGGACGTGGGGGAAATAGAAGAGATTGAAGACATCGGCGAAATATAGGCCCCTCACTCGTTGAGAACGGATAGAATTTTCAATAGAATCAACTCCATACAATTCATTTTTTGGAGATGAAAAATGGCAACACCATTGGAAAACTATCTTTCGTCTTGCGGCGGCAAACCGAACGTCGCAATGACCGCTTACGTCGCGAATCTTCAGCAGGTCGCCTCCGTAAATCCGTCAATCGCGGCTGACGTCGTGAACGAAATCGAGAACCAGAGAAGCCACCTGAAGCTCATCGCTTCCGAGAACTACTGCTCTCTGGCTGTTCAGGCCGCCATGGGCAACCTCCTCACCGACAAATACGCGGAAGGATACCCGGAGCACCGCTACTACGGCGGATGCGTCAACGTAGACGCGGTAGAGTCGACAGCGGCGCGCGAGGCGGAGGAGCTTTTCGGAGCCGACTACGCTTATGTCCAGCCACATTCGGGCGCGGACACGAACCTCGTTGCCTATTGGGCGATTCTTTCGGCGAAAGTCGAGACTCCCACATTGGAAGAACTTGGTGTAAAGTCATTGAACGACCTCTCTGAAGAGCAGTTCAACGAGCTCAGGAAGAGGTTCGGAAACCAGAAGCTCATGGGCCTCGACTACTCCTGCGGCGGCCACCTCACACACGGCTACAAGATGAACGTCTCCGCCCGCATGTTCGAGTCGCATCCGTACGGTGTCGACGAGAAGACAGGCCTCTTGGACTACGACGCAATCGAAAAGCAGGCGATGGAAGTCAAGCCATTGATTTTGTTGACAGGATATTCAGCGTACCCGCGCGCAATCAACTTCAAGAGGTTCAGGGAAATCGCGGACAAGTGCGGAGCCGTTCTCATGGTGGACATGTCGCACTTCGCAGGACTCGTCGCCGGAAAAGTCTTCACGGGCGACGAGGACCCGGTCAAGTGGGCCGACATCGTGACCACAACGACCCACAAGACACTGCGCGGTCCTCGCGGAGCCATGATTCTCTGCAAGAAGGAATTCGCCGACTACGTGAACAAGGGCTGCCCGATGGTCTTGGGCGGACCGCTCCCGCACGTCATGGCCGCGAAGGCTTTGGCGTTCAAGGAAGCCAACACGAAGGAATACCAGGACTACGCGCACCAGGTCGTCAAGAACGCGCAGGCTTTGGCGAAGAACCTCGCCGACCTGAACGTCCCTCTCCAGACGAACGGAACCGACAACCACCTCATGCTCGCGAACGTCTTCGAAGCCTACGGACTCACCGGAAAGCAGGCTGAGGCGGCGTTGTTCCAGGCCGGCGTGACCGTGAACGCGAACGCGTTGCCGTACGACAAGAACGGCGCATGGTACACGTCAGGCCTCCGCCTCGGAACCCCTGCCCTCACCACGCTCGGCATGAAGGAAGAGGAGATGAAGGAAGTCGCCGCAATCATCGACATGGTGCTCAAGGGAACGAAACCTGGCGTCACAAAGGACGGAAAACCGGCGAAGCTCAAGATTGTCCTCGACGAGTCAGTGAAGGAAGCCGCCTCAAAGAGAGTGCAGGCGCTCCTCTCAAAGTTCGTCCTGTACCCGGAGCTTGACCTCGAGTTCCTTAAAAAGGAATTTGTGAAATAAGACGCGCGCATAAACGCAACACGCCCCCGCGAGATGATTTTCTCTTGCGGGGGCGTTTTTGTTGATTCAGTGTCTTTCGCAAAAACTAATGAGCGACAGAAATGACATTGAAATCCTGCAACATCTTCTTTCCGCCAATGCGGAGCATCTGCAAAAACCTCTGCGCTATCCCCTGCGGAACATTTCGTCCCGATTCCCACGCCTCAACAGTTTTTGGAGAGACTCCCAGCACAAATGCGAAATTTTTCTGAGTGAGATTCAGCTCTTCCCTGATTTTCTTTATCTCCGCATCCTTATAGGAAGGAAGTTCCGAAACAGTGACAGACACTTTCCTCGCAGAGGATTCGTCACCTTTTGCATAGGAGAGACTCTCGTTGAGACCTGCCATGATGCTCGTGAATGCTTTATTTTTTGCCATTTTGAGCCTCCTTCTCGGCATTTTTTATCGCAGTAACAACAGCCTTGATTTCATTGCGCTCCGACTTGCTCAAGTTTGCTTTTTCATTTTTTGGAAAAGCCGTAAGCAAGTAAATGTGCTCGGCGAAAACAACATCCAGATAAATTACTCTGGCACCACCACTTTTTCCACGTCCAGACAACGCCCAGCGAAACTTCCTAATACCGCCAGTACCTTCCATCACATCGCCAGCGTCGGGATTTTTACAGAGGTAAATTTCCAGCTCAGCCAAATCTTCATCATTCAATCCCAAGTCTTTCCACGTTCTGTCAAATTCTTTTGAAATGATGAATTCTCTAGTCATGTCCTAAACATACTCCCTATTGAATAGGAGTTCAAGCAGTCTGAGATTTTTCGCAGGAAAATTTGTGGAGTATATACTCCACAGTGGATTTGACAGAATCCACTGACAGGTATAACAATCAGATTCGTCAACAAAAATGGCAACACGCCCCCGCGAAGGATTTTTCCTTGCGGGGGCGTGTCTTATTCCATTACAGTTTCGCTTCGCCGTCCGAGCATTTCACGCTCTTTGCGGGAAAGCCATAGTGCCAACCGGACATTTTTTCCACCGATTTCCACTGAGCCACCGTTCCGCCGAACGCTACCGACTCAAGTGACGTGCAGCACTCGAACGCCCCTTGAAGATTTTCTCAGAGGGCGTTTTTGCTGATTCAGTGAACTTGTCAATGGCGACGTTTTCGGATTTAAAACTCGCAAAGAGCAAAGTATAATAAAATGCTACGGAAGCGGCTCAAGAGCTTTTCGTGCAGATTGCAAAGCGATTATCAAAAACAAAGAGTCGAAAATAGGAGAAACTGTCATGTTCAGAGTCAGGGAAGAATTCGTAATTGCCACAAATGCAAATGTGGGCAGCGCGGAACTGGCGGGGTTTGATTTAGGCTCTGAAAGGCCACCTTGCCATGAATACCACTACAGCACCCGTATTTGCGGTTTCACAAAGGACTATGGAACTCGCGAGAACTATGAGAAGAACTTCAAAATCCTGAACGACGACTTTGTAAATGCCATTCAGAAAAAACTTGGCGTGTCAGACGAAGACGTTCCACTTTACGAAAAGAAAGTTACAGTGATTTTGCTTGACGACAAGCCCAAAGAGCCTATGACATGGAAAAAATGGCACGAAGAAAGAAATTGAGAAATAAAAACATCTGTCGTTTTTTCCCCTCCCTCCGCCCATGCAGGAAGCACGGACGGAAGGTTCATTATCATTTTCCGCGCCCTTTGCCCACAAAAAAAGCGCACCAGCCGTAGCCAGTACGCCTTGCCGTCCGCGTTCCCTATTCCTCGCCGCGAGCCACCTTTATGGCGTGGGCGATGAACTGGTGCG
>CAMHLH010000154.1 GCA_946185925.1 uncultured Treponema sp. | reverse complement strand
GCGTCGAGCATTTCGTCCATGTTTCCCATCATGAAGCTCGGGAGGTTGTGGACGCTCATGTTGATTCTGTGGTCGGTGATTCTGTCCTGCGGATAGTTGTAGGTTCGGATTTTCTCCGAGCGGTCTCCGTTTCCGACCATGAGCTTCCTCGCCGAAGAGCGCTCCGCGTCGAGCTGGCTCTGCTTGAGGTCGAAGAGGCGGGCGCGGAGAACTTCCCAGGCTTTCTCCTTGTTCTTTATCTGCGACTTCTGGTCCTGCTGGATGACGACGATTCCAGTTGGAATGTGGGTGAGGCGCACCGCCGAGTCCGTCGTGTTGACGCACTGGCCGCCTGGACCGCCCGCGCGCATGACGTCCACGCGCACGTCGCCCGGCTTGATGTCGATGTCGGCTTCCTCGGCTTCCGGGAGGACCGCGACCGTAACGGTGGAAGTCTGCAGCCTTCCCTGCGCCTCTGTGGCCGGGACTCTCTGCACGCGGTGCACGCCGGATTCCCATCTGAGCGTTCCGTAGACGAATTTTCCGGTAATCTGCGTGACGATTTTGTTGAAGCCGCCGACTTCCGTCTCCTGCGCTTCCACGTTCTCGTACTTCCAGCCCTTTCTTTCGCAGAGGTGGATGTACATCTCCCACATGTCGCGCACGAAAAGCGATGCCTCGTCGCCGCCCGCCGCCGAGCGGATTTCCAGGATGATGTTCTTCTCGTCGAGCGGATCCGGCGGAATGAGCTTGAGCTTTATCTGCTCTTCCATCTGCGGAAGCTGCTCCTCAAGCGACTTGAGCTCTTCCCTCGCCATTTCCTTCATTTCCGGGTCGTCTTCCGCAGTTATCATCATCTTTGAGTCTTCGATTCCCTGGAGGATTTTCCTGTATTCCTTTCCAAGTTCAGTGACCTCGTTCAAGTGTCCGTATTCAGACATCGTTTCCTTGTATTTCTTCTTGTCTTTGACAAGGTCTGGATCCTGAACGATTTCGCTCACGACCTTCAATCGTGCGTCCAATTCATCAAGTTTTTTAAGTAAGTCCATAACGTTCGAGTTTATAGAAAAATCGGCTGTTCCTCAATTAAACTGCGGTTCGGAAACCCAACTTTGTTAGGCGAGGTAGTAGGTTTTCATCCAGCCGTTTCCTTTTGTCTCGACTTGAACGGGGGCCGTGAATTCGAATGTGTCGCTCGTCGCCTGGAATGTGCTTTCCGAGATGTGTATTCGCATCGGCGTTCCCGTGGATTCCATGAGGCTCGCTGTGTTCACGGTGTCGCCCCAGATGTCGTAGATGTATTTGGTCTTTCCAATCACTCCGGCCACCAGGTCCCCTGTATTGATGCCGATTCTTATGGAGATTTTCGTCTTGGAGTTTTCGTTGAATTCCTCCAAGTCGTTCAGAATCCCCCGAGCGTAGCGAATCATCCGCTCCGCCGCGTCCTTTTCCTTTCGGAGGCCGCACGCCGCCATGTACGCGTCTCCTATCGTCTTGATTTTTTCGATTCCCTCAAGCGTCGCCCTTGTGTCGAATTTTGTGAAGATTGCGTTCAGTATGTTCACTGTCTCCTCGGGCGGAAGGTCGTCGCTCATCTTTGTGAATCCGACAATCTCCGTGAAGAGGACCGTGACGTTCTGGTGCTTCTCCGCAATCGTCTTTCTTGGGTTGCGCTTTATCTCCTCCGCCGTCTCTTGCGGGAGGATGTTCAGGAGCAGCCCCCAAATCTCCTCGGTCTTCTTGTCGACTTCGGCCTTCAGTAGGAGCTTCTGCTTTTCGAGGCTCTTTATCCTCGTCAGGCACACGAGGCTCGCGCTTCCGAGCGTGAAAATCCCCAGGGCAATCCAGAACCAGCTGATTTCCCAGATGTAGGGCTTCTTCACGATTGTGAATTCCACCGGCTCGGAGATTATGTCGTTTCCGCTTTTCGCTATCACAGAGAATCTGTACTTTCCGTGCTTGAGGTTTGTGTAGGAGACGTGCCTTTCCCGTGTCCAATCCGTGTATTCTGACTCGAATCCCTCAAGCTCCGTGGAGAATTGCGTCTGCTCGCTTGAAACGAAGCTCACGCCCGTGAACCTGATTCCGAATCTCTTCACGCTTGGGGAGAGGTAGACTGTTTCCCCGTCCCACTCCTTCTTTTCGTTGTCGATTGAAATCTCCTGGATGTGGATGATTGGGGCGTGTTGGGCCGTCGTTTTCTTCATCGGGTCGTAGATGGCGAATCCGTCTATGAGGGCGAACCAGATTCTTCCGAGGTTGTCCGCCGACGAGCATGCCGTGGGCGTTGTTCCGTCCGAAATCAGCCCGTCCGACTTTCCGAAGAACCTTGTGGATATCCTGCTGAGCCGTCCGTCCGCGCATTCGTCGAGCTCTTCCATTCTGACGCTCGATATTCCCCTGTTCGACGTGAGCCAGGCCTGTCCCGTGTAGTCGGGGATTATCTGCATCACTTCCGTGGTGTCGAGTCCGTTTGAGGCGTTGAAGTTGAACAGCTCTCCGTCCTTTATCCTTGTCAGTCCGCCGCCGGTGCAGACCCAGATGCTCTCTCCGATTTCGCTGATTTTGAAGACGATGTTTCCGGAAAGTCCCTCGTTCGTCGTCAGCTTGCTCTCTATCTCGTATTTGCCGGACGTGCATTTGAGGGTGAAAAGGCCGCCGCCGTCCGTTCCGCACCAGATTTTTCCGTCGGAGTCTTCGAAGACGCACATTATGTAGTCGTTCTCCAGTCCGTCGTTCTTCGTGATTGAGCGTATGCTGCCATCTTTTTCGATTATGCTGAGGCCTGTCGTGGTCGCTATGTAGTATTTTCCGTCGCTGGATTTGAAGGCCGCCCTTGTCTTGTCGCCGGCAAGGCCGTCCTCTTTCGTGAAATTCCTTATGCCGCCGTCCTTGTCCACGATGACTTGCCCGAGCTTCTCGAATGTGGAGATGAGGAGCTCTCCGTCTTTCGTCATGCCGACGTGCCTGATTCTCACGTTCTTGCAGTATTCCGTGATTTCGTTCTCCACGAATTCGTTGTTCTTGTAGCAGTGGAGGCCGTCGTTGCAGGCAATCCACTCAAGACCTTTCTCCGTGCCGTGGCAGAGGGCGTTCACCGAGCTTCCTGTGGGGACTGTCTTGAATGCGCTGAGCGACAGTTTTTCAATCCCGCCCCTGTCCGTGGCCAGCCAGACGTTGCCTTCGGTGTCTTCTATTATGTCCACGATTTTGTCGTCGCAAAGTCCGTTCGTCTTGTCGAGGTAGGAGATTTTTCCGTCGTGATAGATTGCGATTCCGCAGTCGAGCGCGAACCAGACGTTGTTGCCGCTGTCTTGGTAGATTTTTTCTATGCAGCTTCCCGTCTGCTGTCCGAAGCCGAGGTCGAAGAAAGTCTCTCCGCTCTCCGTCGATTTTACCGCGTAGTGTGGGCTGAGCCCGAACCAGAACGCCCCCGAGTTGTCCTGGGTCACGAATGTCACGGCCGGGTCCTCTGCCGAGCTGATTCCCTTGTAGATGTCGAATTTCTTGTCTTTGTAGGTGATGAGCTTGTTCTCTTTTCCGGTCGCAATCCACACGCGCCCGCTCTTGTCGCAGTAGAGTTGCAGGACGAGGATGTTGCCCTCCTCGAAGTCCTCAAGCCCGCTCGGGACGACGAGCCGCTCCCTCTCTGTTCCGCAGTTTTCGATGATGGCGATTCCTGCGGCCGTTCCAATCCAGATGCCGCCGTCCTTGTCCTCGCATATCGCCCTTATGGAATTGTTGGGGATTCCGTCCTCTGTCCTGTAGCATTTTGTGCTTCCGTCGTTGCGGATTTCAACCAGCCCCTCGTCGTTGGAGCCTATCCAGAGGTTTTTTTTCGAGTCGAGGAAGAGGGTCCTTGCGGTTATGAAATCGTATTTCGGGTTCAGGTTCTTCGTGATTGTGGTGAATTCCACACCGTCGAAGCGGACGAGGCCTCCGTATGTTCCGAAGTAGAGGTAGCCGGATGGGGCTTGCACAATCGATGTCACGGAATTTGCCGGAAGCCCGTCCGCGGTCGTCCAGTTCCGCGACACGAATTCCGAAAGTATCCTGTCGTTTCCTCCGATTGAAAATGCTCCGGCTGAATATGCAAGCGCAAGAGCAATCGCCAGAATATGCTTTCTTGCCATTTTTTTCTCCTTTGTGTTTTATTCGATTCTACTTAAAATGCTGTTTATTGAAAATAAAACTGACTCTGAATAGAATTGTAAAGTTGAAATTTTTGTAATCGTTTCAATCTCAATATATTGTGAATATCTTCGCATATATTTTTCTCAAAGATTTTTTAAGGGTTTTTTATGGAAGCAGTCAATTCTACAATCAAATTCACACCAGCCGCTACTCCTGTCCGCATTGGAATCGATGTCGGTTCCACTACCGTCAAAGTTTTCTGCTTGGACGAGAACGACAAGATGCTCTACGGCGATTACCAGCGCCACAGGGCGGATATCCGAAATACAATCATAACTGTCGTCACGAAGGCTCTGGACGAAGTCGAGAAGCAGGTGAAGCTTGGAGAGAACCAGCCTGTTTCCGTGAAGGTCACAGGTTCCGGCGGCTTGTCTGTCTCCCAGTGGCTCGACATTCCTTTCATCCAGGAAGTCGTCGCGGCCACTACCGCCGTCAAAAAGCTCATTCCGCGCACGGACGTCGTCATCGAGCTTGGTGGCGAGGACGCAAAAATCACATATTTCTCGAACGGTGTCGAACAGCGCATGAACGGAACTTGCGCGGGCGGAACCGGTGCGTTCATCGACCAGATGGCCGCTTTGCTTGAGACCGACGCTCCGGGACTTAACGAGCTTGCCAAGGGCTGCAAGCAGATTTATCCGATTGCGGCGCGCTGCGGAGTTTTCGCCAAGACCGACGTGCAGCCGCTCATCAACGAGGGCGCGCGCAGGGAGGACATCGCCGCCTCCATTTTCCAGGCCGTCGTGAACCAGACGATTTCAGGACTCGCGTGCGGAAAGCCGATTCGCGGAAACGTCGCTTTTTTGGGCGGCCCGCTCCACTTTTTGGACCAGCTCCGCGTCCGCTTCATCGAGACTCTCAAGTTGAAGCCTGAGGAGATAATCGCCCCTGAGGATTCCCAGCTTTTCGTGGCGGCGGGTTCCGCTTATTCCGCCGACAAGTCCTACAAGGTCATCGCGGGCGAGAAGCCGAAGGTTTTCAAGACGATAAAGGAATTCAAGGACAGTTTGAAGAACCTTGAGGGCGCGGAGATGACAGAGGTCCAGCGTCTTGAGCCGCTTTTCAAGGACGATGAGGATTTGAGGGTCTTCCGCGAGAGGCACGCCAAGGACAAGGCGAAGAGGGGAAAGCTTGAGGAGACGCACGGACCTGTGTTCTTGGGCTTGGACGCTGGTTCCACGACGACCAAGGCCGTCCTCGTGAACAAGCAGGGCGAGATTCTCTGGGACTTCTACGACGTGAACGCGGGAAACCCCGTCGATTTGGCGGTCCGCGTGTTGAAGAACCTCTACTCGATATTGCCGAAGGACGTGTACATCGCGCGCGCTGTCTCCACCGGATACGGCGAGGCGTTGTTCCAGGCGGCTTTGGGCGTTGACGCCGGCGAAGTCGAGACCATCACCCACTACCGCGCCGCCGAATTCTTCGTTCCGGGCGTGGAATTCCTCTTGGACATCGGTGGCCAGGACATGAAGTGCCTCCGCATGAAGGACGGCGCGATAACTTCGATTCAGTTGAACGAGGCCTGTTCCGCCGGCTGCGGCTCCTTCCTCGCCAACTTCGCCAACACGATGAACCTGAACATCCGCGACTTCTCGCAGATTGCCTTGATGGCCAAGAAGCCTGTCGATTTGGGAAGCCGCTGTACGGTATTCATGAATTCCCGCGTAAAGCAGGCTCAGAAGGAAGGCGCGACCGTCGCCGACATTTCCGCAGGCCTTTCTTATTCCGTAATCAAGAACGCATTGTTCAAGGTCATAAAGCTCCGCCGCGCCTCTGAAATCGGAACGAAGGTCGTCGTTCAGGGTGGAACTTTCTACAACGACGCCGTCCTCCGCGCTTTCGAGAAAATCGCCGGTGTGGAAGTCTTCCGCCCGGATGTCGCGGGCTTGATGGGCGCGTACGGTTCCGCCCTCATCGCATACGACCAGTGGTGCGACCTCACGGCTCCGAAGCCCGGCCAGGAGAAGAACTGGGTGCCGCCGAAAATCGTCTCGAACATCGCCACTCTCGAACAGCTCGAGTCGTTCAAGGTTTCGCTTGAGCTTACCCGCTGCGGCGGCTGCGCGAACAACTGTCTTCTCACAATCAACACGTTCACGACCGCCGGGGTCGACGGTGGGGAGAGCGAAGTCCGCCAGTTCGTCACTGGAAAC
>CAMHLH010000153.1 GCA_946185925.1 uncultured Treponema sp. | reverse complement strand
GACAAGAATCTTTTCGAGAAAAAGACGTTCGCGCTTGAGGACAAACTCGACTACTTTGAAATCGTCAAGCTTGAGACCTCCGACGAAGAGAAGAAACTTGCGATTGAAAGCGGAAAAAACGAGAAGACGAAGAGGACGCTCATTTTTTTCATCGCCATTCTTGTCCTCATCTGCAGATGCGTCATGCATTGAAAACATGCATTGAAGGGGGAAGAAAATGGGACTCAAAAGGACATACGAAACCTACATCAAACTCTCGGTCGCCATGGAAGTGCTCTTTTCGGAAGGGATAATTCCATTCAACATCATCGACGGCACCGATTTCACGTTCGTATTCAGGAAGAAATTCACAACGAAGAACATCGTGGAATGGCTGGACAGGATTTTCTCGGAGAAAGGAACGGCCGTGGCGAGAGGCTTCTACGTTTCGGTGAGGAACGCGGAAAGGGCACTCACAAGGGAGAAATTCCACAAAAAGGGGCTTCTTCCCGTCATCGTGTTTGACCAGGCCGACCTCCATTCGACTTGGCGGATAAGGGAGGACGGAGATGGATTCATAGTCGAGGAGACGAAGGGCTGGGCTGACAAGATAATCGAGACGGGAAAGGCGGACTCGGACATCGACAAATTCACATTCGGACTTGCGAAGATTGGAAAGGGCACCGACAAACTGGATTTCTTAAAAGACGAGAAGGACGGAATACCGAACGAAAATTTGAAGTCGCTGAACGACATTCTCTCGATAGCCGAAATTTTGGATTCTGAAACAGAAAAGGCGGACGAACTCGGAAAGAAAATCAGCAAGCGGCTGGCGGAGAAATTCTCGATAACGATGAGCGACTGCATCGAAAGAAGCGGAATCGGAATCAGGAACATTTTCGAGACGATTCTCTACAACGCCGTGTCGAACGAGTGGATTCCGCAGGAAGAAAAGGACAGGAACATAAGGGAAGCCGCGAGGAACACTCCAAAATATCTGATTCTGGTGGACAAGTCCAAGAGCAAGAAGGAAAAAAGAAGAGTCTTCGCGAAACCGTTCGTCTCATACCAGGCGACAGGCGACGACTCGCCGAGGATTTTTCTCGCGCTGAG
The DNA here is from genome assembly GCA_946185925.1 of uncultured Treponema sp. Taxonomy (GTDB): domain Bacteria; phylum Spirochaetota; class Spirochaetia; order Treponematales; family Treponemataceae; genus Treponema_D. The sequence goes on along the minus strand of CAMHLH010000153.1, from coordinate 5,300 downwards.
CGAAGACACGGCCTTTCTTGAAGGCATGAAATTCATGGAGCGAACGGGAAAGTCGCTCGTCTTCACGGTCGCGTCAAAAACCCAAATCGCGAAAATCTGCGACACAGCAAAAATAGCCCCGTCGTTCGCCTTCATAATCCTGCTGCCTGACGACAACAAGATTTTGATTGACGCCCTGGCGATGAAAAAACTCCTGGGCGGCAATCTTCAGCAATAAAAAATTCAAAATCCTAAGCCGAGTGGGTTATCTCCTGGGCTTTGGCCTTCACGGCTTGGAACAGCTTTTCCTTGTCGCCCCTGTTCTCGGTGATGATTCTCACAAAAACGGAGCCAGCGACGACAGCCTCGACTGAATCAGCAAGCGCGGCTGACTGCGCACCGTTCGAAATTCCAAAGCCTCCGTAGATTTTGCTTCCGCCCTCGCCCACCGCTTTCAAGAACGAGAGAGTGTCGTCGTCGATTTTCGTGTCGCTTCCGGTGATGCCAGTCCTCAATGCGGCGTAGATGAACGGAAAGCCCGCGCCCGCCATCTTATTTAGCCGCTCCCGGCTCATGCTCGGAGCCGCCACGGGAATGTTCACCATACCGTTTGCCTTGCAGGCGGCAGTGAGCCCCTCGTCGAAGTCGAACGGCAAATCGGGGATTATCATGCCCTTCACGCCAGAATCGGCCGCCCTTTTGCAGAAATTTTCAACACCGGGCGTGTAGACTAGGCTTCCGTAGCTCATCAAATAGATTGGAATGTCTGGAAATTCGTCGTGCACTTTCTTTATGAAATCCAATCCGTCGGCAGTCCTGTATTTTCTTGAAAGAACCTCCGTGCAGGCTCCCTGGATGGCAGGTCCGTCCGCGCTGGGGTCGGAAAACGGAAGCTGAATCTCAAGTATGTCGGCTCCACCAGCCACAAGCGCGCGAGCAGCAGTCAACGCCAAGTCGTCTGTCGGATAGCCTGCCACAAGGTGGCTCATCAATTTTATCTTGCTCATTTTGTTTCTCCATTTTGTCCAGTTTTTCATTCGCGCTTATTCTACCATTGATTTCGCGTCGTGGATGTCCTTGTCGGATTCGATGCGCTCGATTTCGGCGTGCAAGAACGCGAGCCACTCGTCTTTCCTGAACACTGGGCAGGTGATGAACACGTCCTTGTCTCCGCGGCCGCTCATGTTCACGATTATCGCCTTGTCCTTCGGCAGCGTGGGAGCGAGCTTGATGGCCTCGGCACCCGCGTGTGCGCTTTCAAGTGCGAAAAGCACGCCCTCGTTACGCGCGAAGAACTTGACAGCCTCCAAGGCCTCGGAATCCAAGGCGGAAGTGAACTCGATTCTGCCGGATTTTCCCAAAGCGGCGAGCTGCGGCCCGATTCCGCAATAGTCGAGGCCGGCGGAGATTGAGCGGGTCGGCAACGCCTGTCCGTCGTCGTCCAAGAGGAAGCGGGACTTGTAGCCCTGCATGATTCCGTCCCTCGAAGCGTTTCCCGTCATCCTCGAAGCGTTCTCGCCGACTCCGGGACCGACACCACCAGCCTCCACGGCGATGAGCCTTGGCTTTTCCTCGTCGACGAACGGAGAGAAGAAACCGATTGAGTTCGAGCCGCCTCCGCAGCAGGCTATCAAAGCGGCAACATCGAGTTTTCTCTCGGCGGCCTGTCTCTTCACTTCTTTTCCGATGACGGACTGGAACTCGCGGACAATATCCGGGAACGGAGCCGGGCCAAGCGCGGAGCCGAGGCAGTAGTGGGTCGTGTCGGGATTCGCCGCCCAGTCGCGCATGGCCTCGTTCACAGCGTCCTTCAAAGTGCGGCTGCCGGACGTGACCGCCTTGACCTTCGCGCCGTACATCTCCATCGTGGCCACATTCGGCTGCTGGCGGCGCACATCGACCTCGCCCATGTACACGGTGCAGTCGAGTCCGAGCTTTGCGCAGGCGGCCGCGGTGGCGACACCGTGCTGTCCGGCTCCAGTCTCGGCGATGATGCGTTTTTTTCCCATGCGCTTTGCCAAAAGGCACTGTCCGATTGCGTTGTTTATCTTGTGCGCGCCCGTGTTCGCAAGCCCCTCAAGTTTTATGTAGATTTGCGCGCCCCCCAAAAGTTCCGTCGCAGTCTCCGCGAACAAGAGCGGTGTCTCGCGCCCGATGTAGTCCCTCTGAATCGTCTCAAGCTCCTTCAAGAAGCTTTCGTCCTTCATGGCTTCTCCGAAAGCCACCTCAAGCTCGTCCAGCGGCCGTCTGAGGACCTCCGCCACATATTTTCCGCCGAATTGATTGAAGAATCCATTGTTGGAATGTGCCATATTTTTCTCCTGAATTTTTTCGCTTTTACAGATTTTACAATCGGTAATTCTAATGAATATGAGATTTTGTTTCTATGCATAGAAACAAAAAAAGCAAAAAAAATTTGCATCCCCAAAAATCCATTCAAACCTTGGAGATGCAACCCATGCAGAACGCCTGAAAAACAAGCGAAGGAAATCACCGGCTCCAGTTCTCGGCGACGAGGCACAAGGCCTCTTCCCCGTCGATTTCGAATATCTCAAGTGTGCCGGTCACGGTCACATACTCGTCCTGCTTCGGAAAATCCGCCGGGAACTTCATCGACGAAAGCGGCACAATCGTCACGCCTGTCGGGCAGCAGCCGGTCAAATCCCAGATGAGAATCGCGAAAATGCGCTTGCCGCTGTGGACCTCGGTGTAGAACTGGCCGTGGATTTTCATCGTCTTGTTCTTGTATTTCTGGGGCGCAACCATCATGTCGAAAATGACGCCGGACGCCATGTTGTAGTTCATCTTGGTGAAGTCGAGGGAAACCTTGGAATCCGGGGAAACCCGCTTTTGCCGATTCACTGAAAAAAAGTCCTCGGAGAAAGCCGAAAACGAAAAAACAAAAAGCAGAGAAAGCAGAGCGGGTATCTTCTTCATCAAATCACCTTCATTTTTGGAAAATCGAAATCAGCTTGCAAATCACGAAACAGACAATGTTTATGATGACTATCGTTGAGCCGACCGGAGTTCCAGCGACGATTGAGACGAGGATGCCCGCAGCCGCCCCAAAAACGGAGACGACGCACGACAAGGCCGTAACGCCTTTGAAACTCTTCGACACCATCATAGCAGAAATCGGAGGAAAGATAATCAGGGCGGATATCAAAAGAGTGCCGACTAGATTCATCGCAAGGACAATGATTACCGCTATCACAGACGCCATGACGATGTTCAAAAGCCGGGTGGGCGTTCCGCAGGCGAAGGCGAAATCCGGGTCGAACGTTATCGCGAAAATCCTGTTGAAGAAGAAGACGAAGAAGCAGACGACCAGAAGAGAGATGACGACGGAGAGAACCATGTCGACTTTCGTGAGCGTGAGGATGAGGGTCGAACCGAAGAGAGTGCTGCACACGTCCCCGGAAAGATTCGACGGCGGAGAGAAGATGTTCATGACGAAGTAGCCGAGGGCGAGAGAGCCGACGGAAATCATCGCAACGCTCGCGTCCCCCTTGATTTTTGAGGAGTCGCGGGCGCAGAGGATGAGGATTGCCGCAATGACGGTAATCGGGAGGACGAGAACGATGTCGTTCTCAAAAAGTTTCGAGAGGAACGAGCCTTCACCGGCACTCGCGGAAAGTTCTTCTACGACAATCTTGCACGCGGCAGACACGGACATCGCGCCGAACGCCACGTGGGAAAGTCCGTCGCCGATGTAGGAAAAACGCTTGAGCACAAGCGTCACCCCCAGCATCGACGACGAAAGGGCAATCGCCACGCCCGCGAGGAAAGCGTACTGCACGAACGGAAACGAAAAGTACATGGCGACAGTATCAATCATGTCTGTCATTTGAGGACCTCCCAACTTCTTTTTCCGAGTTTCAGAACCCGGCTTCCGTATTTCGATGCGGCCTCAAGGTCGTGGCTTATGGTGATGACGGTCATGCCCTCTTTGTTGAGCTCATAGACAAGGCCGTACATTATCTCCGTGATTTCAGCGTCGAAGCCCTTCGCAGGCTCGTCCAACACAAGCACGGAGGAGGCGGCGCACAGAGTCCTGGCAAGAAGCACCCTCTGCTGCTGGCCGCCGGACAGCTCCTTGAACGCCCTCTTCGCGAAATCCTGGATTCCGAGCCGGGCGAGATTCGACATCGCCAAGTCCCTGTCGCTCTTCCTGTAAAAAGGGAAGAGACCGAGATTGGACTGGCAACCAGAAAGGACAATCTCCCAGACCGTAGCCGGGAAAGTCTTCTGTATTTCGCTGGTCTGCGGCAGATAGCCGACGCTTTTCCTGTTCCATTCTGAGGAATATTCGATGGTTCCGCCCAGCGGCTTTATGAAGCCAAGCATTGTCTTCATCAAAGTGGACTTTCCGCTGCCGTTCTCACCAATCATGAAAAAGTAGTCACCCTTCTCCACCGAGAAATCCAAATTTTCCTGTACGATTTTAGAACCGTACCCGACGCAAAGATTTTTGCATTCCAAAAGAGCCATTGTTCAACCTGCTTCTAGTTGAGGGCTTTTTTTAGCGCCTCGATATTTTTCTCCATTGCGGAAAGATAACTCCTTCCCGACTTTATTTCCTTTTTTGTGACGGACTGCAACGAATCCATCTCCAGAATCTGCTGTTTTTTGCCCTTGGTGTTCGACACGACGGTCTTCGCGATTTTCTTGTCGCTCTTTTCGATTGTGAGAACCGCGTTCAAGCCAAGCTCGTCGACTTTCTTCGCGAGGAATACCACAGTCTCGAAGCTCGCCTCGGACTCAGCGCTGCAGCCGACGAAGGCCGCGTAGTATGAAAGGGCATAGTCGTCAGCGAAATAGCGGAACGGGAAGCGGTCGCCGAAGAGGATTGTCTTTTTTGAAGAAGAAGCGACAACCTTCGCTGCTTTTTCGTCAAGCGCTGAAAGCTTCTTGGCGTATGCGGAAGCGTTGCTCTTGTAGACAGCCGCGTTCGCTGGGTCGAGAGCCTGAATCTTCTCTGAGAGGACGCCCGCTATGACTGCAGCATTCCTGAGAGAAAGCCAGACATGCTCGTCGTACTCGACCTCATGCTCATCGTGCTCGTCATGTTCATGCTCGCCATGCGCATCATGCTCGTCGTGGTCGTGGTCGTGGTCGTGCTCGTCTTCAGCCTGCATTCCCTCCACGATTTCCTCTTCCTTCACCTTGTCGCCGAGAACCTCCATCATGTTGACGACGACCATGTTCTTGTTCTTCGCGTTGGAGACCGCCTTCTCGACCCATTCATCGCTCTCGCCTCCGACATACACGAGCATGTCGCACTTGGAGACCTTCGCCAAATCCTTCACGGAAGGCTGGTA
>CAMHLH010000152.1 GCA_946185925.1 uncultured Treponema sp. | reverse complement strand
GAAGAAGGTCGACGGCTCGAACAAGGAGAACACTGGAATCGAATCGACCGGATTCGCTTTGCCGAACCTCTTCGACTGGAAATACAAGAGGCTCTTCCAGCATTACGTTCCGCTCCGCCCGGAGGACGCTCCGAACGGTTCTGTCGGAATCCCGCGCGTTTTGAACATGTACGAGAACTATCCGCTCTGGTTCACTCTCTTCACGAAGCTCGGCTTTCAGGTCAAGCTCTCTCCGCGCTCGAACAGGAACGTCTACGAGAAGGGAATCGATTCGATTCCGTCCGAGTCCGTCTGCTATCCGGGAAAAATCTCGCACGGCCACATGGAGTCTCTCATCAAGATGGGCTGCAAGTTCATCTTCTATCCGTGCGTTCCGTACGAGAAAATCGAGGACAAGGGGGCTGGAAACCACTACAACTGCCCTGTCGTCACGTCGTACCCGGAAGTCCTCAAGAACAACATCGACGCAATCAGGGAGGACAAGGATTTGCTTTTCATGAATCCGTTCCTTCCGATTTACGATTTGCCGCGCTTGAAGGAGCGTGTCTACGAGGAACTCCACAAGCATTTCCCAAAACTCGCCAAGGACAAGGTCTACGAGGCCGTGGAGGCCGGCTGGAAAGAGCAGGAGCAGTTCAAGCTCGACACGCAGCATGCTGCCGAGGAGGCTCTTGAGCAGCTCGTCGTCACTGGCGGAAACGGAATCGTGCTTGCCGGCCGTCCGTACCACCTCGACCCGGAAATCAACCACGGAATCCCGGAGATGATTCACGGACTTGGGCTTGCGGTCTTCACGGAGGATTCCGTTGCGCACCTCGGCTCAATCGAACGCCCGCTCAGAATCATCGACCAGTGGACTTACCACAACAGGCTCTACAGGGCGGCCAATTTCGTCTCTGGAATGCCGAACCTCGAACTTGTCCAGCTCACTTCGTTCGGATGCGGACTCGATGCCGTGACTGCCGACCAGGTGGACGAAATCATGAAGTCCAAGTCGAGGATGTACACACTCATCAAAATCGACGAAGGCTCGAACCTCGGAGCCGTCAGAATCAGAATCCGCTCCCTCATCGCGGCCGTCAAAGCCCGCCAGAGGAATCCGCACAAGGTGGAGAAGAAGTCCGCGGCCTACCAGAGGACTGTCTACACGGAGGAGATGCAGAAGGAGAAGTACACGATAATCGCCCCACAGATGTCGCCGATTCATTTCAGACTTCTGCAGAAGGCGTTCCAGTATTCCGGCTACAATTTCGTCATCCTCGACTCCGTGGACCCGAAGGCCGTGGACACCGGCTTGAAGTACGTCAACAACGACGCCTGCTATCCGTCTATCCTCGTTGCCGGCCAGATGATTGAGGCGTTGCAGTCAGGAAAATACGACCTGGACAAGACCGCCCTCATCATCACGCAGACTGGAGGCGGCTGCCGTGCCACGAACTACATCGGCTTCATCCGCCGCGCCTTGAACGATGCCGGCTGGTCGCACATCCCGGTAATCTCCCTGAACGCTCTCGGTCTTGAGAGCAATCCGGGCTTCAAGTTCACGTTCTCCCTCATCCACAAGGCGATGATGGCGACGTTCATCGGCGACCTCCTCATGCGCGTGCTCTACCGCGTGCGCCCCTACGAGAAGGTTCCGGGCAGCGCGAACGAGCTCTACGAGAAGTGGAACGCCAAGGCAGAGGAGATGCTCAAGTCGAATTCGATTCTCAAGTACAAGAAACTCGTGCGCGGAATCATAAAGGACTTCGACAACCTCCCGATTCTCCCCGTGAAGAAGCCGAGGGTGGGCGTTGTCGGCGAGATTCTCGTCAAATTCCACCCGACAGCGAACAACGACATGGTGAACGTCATCGAGCGCGAGGGCGCGGAGTGCGTCATGCCGGACTTGATGGACTTCCTCTTCTACACGATTTCCGACGGAAAGTTCAGGACGAGGGAGCTCGCCTGGCCGAAGTCGGAGGAGAGGAACGCGAAATTCGCCGTCTGGGCTTTGCAGCTCTACAGGAACTACATCGAAAAGAAGCTCAGGCAGTCCCGCAGGTTCGACGCGCCGAATAACATCTGGAAGATGATGGACTTGGTGGACGGAATCGTGCAGATTGGAAACATATCGGGCGAGGGCTGGTTCCTCACGGCCGAGATGGTCGAGCTGATTCATTCGGGCGCGCCGAGCATCGCGTGTGTCCAGCCGTTCGCCTGCCTTCCGAACCACATCACCGGAAAGGGCGTCATAAAGGAGCTCCGTAGGCGCTATCCAGAGTCGAACATCAGCGCGATTGACTACGACCCGGGAGCCAGCGAGGTGAACCAGTTGAACCGCCTGAAGCTTCTGCTTTCAAACGCCCCAATCGGCAAGAACCCGGACGAGCTTCCTAACGGAAAAATCTGGACTCCGAAGGGCGAGGTGGAGCCGGTCGTGCAGTACGCAGCCGGAGCCGTCCTGTTCGACGACGACCCTGTGGACACCCAGCACACGCCGATGGCTGTCGGACAACAGTAAGTTGTTGTAAAAGGTCGAATGTCGAGTTTATGCATACCGTAGTTGCAGAAACAAGCTCCCAGCGGGAACCCGCCAACAAAAACGGCAGTACCGCTCCGCGGTGGCTGAGTGTTTTTGTTGACGGAACCCCGCTTCCGCTCGTTTCTGCCATTGCACTGTGAAAACTCGACTTTCGCCCTAAAAAAAGTCTGCTATTTTGGACTGTCTTTCAAGTTCAAAGTTCAGTGGACTTTTTTTTTGTCCGATAATTTCAGAAATGGTGTCTTTTTTTAGGGCATTTTTCATGGAGAATCAAATGTCAAAAATTCGTTCAATTTTCGTGTTGCTGATTTTTGTTCTGGCGGGTTCTGCGTTCGCCGAATACAACCGAATGGGGGTTCCAGATTCCGATACGATAAGGCAGTCGATAGCGTCGACTTGGTTCTATCCGTCGTTGAAAAATCTCAGGGGCAAAAAAGCCGAGGTGCATTCAAATTCAATCGGGCAGAAATTCCAGGTTCGCCTTGAAGAGTCGGACAGCACGTTTTCTGTCATTGTTGCTCCGGAAGTGACACTTTCGTTCTCTGTAATCAGCGACGGCGTGGAAGGAAAGCAGACTGTGAGCGAATACGCCGCCGACGCCTGCGGTTCATGGATTTTGACAAGGGATTCGATAACAGGAAAGCCCAAGAGCATAAAGTACTATTTCGCCAAGGACGGAGACGTTTTCGTGCAGTTCTCGCCGGACACATACGCCGGAAAGAAGACGCTCGCCGATTACGTCATAGGCGGCTGCTACGCGGCCCGCTCTGTTCCAGTCGGCGTTTCGATGGAGTCCTTGTACACGGCTTCGTTCAACAGGGTTTTGACTATAACGGAAAAGACACTGCCGTGGCGTTATTCTGAAATCTATCCGGGACAGTACGACAACAAAAAATCCATGATTTCAAAAATCAGAAGGGCGCTCTCAAAAATCAAGTATGCGAAGGACGGAGCCTACAACGAATTCGGAGACCCGGTCTTTGCGTCTACTGGCACGCCGAGGGCAGTCGAGGACGCGGACATGAACTACATTTCCGTGGACTCCAACGGCTTCGTGAAATGGGTTGTGGACGGCCTCATCTATCCGATAAGCGGAAGCGGCACTGTTGTCGCCCCTCTCGTCAGGAGGACTGTTTCTGTAAGCCCGATGGGGCACACCAACAACATGAACGAGGTCGACAACTTGAATTTCGCCTTGGACTGGACGCGGAATCTGGCCGCCGCCCGCCTTTCGAGCCAGACCAAAAAGAAGTATCTCTATGAAGAATCAGGCGTGGACGTGAACATAACGCCGTTCTGCGCGGAGATGACATCCAGGGGAATCGAGAATTTGACGGGCTACATGCCGAATTCCGGCTACAATTCGGATTTCCTCTCGCAGACCCTTTATGTCCTGGCCTCCACAGAGCCTACTTATTTCTATTTGGCCGCCATAAGGGCCCGCCACCCGGCCGGAACCAAGGATGGAAACAAGGTCGAATACTACTCGTTCGACGATTCTGCGGTCATCTTTCCGTATTTCGACGAGAGCGGCCGTTTCTCCTGCACTGTGTTCGAGAACGGACAGGAGTATTCCCTCGGCACGTTCCTTTCCCGCCACGGCGATTGCTACGTCCATCTGACACGGGTGCTTTCATCCGACCGCTTCGAGCTTCAGTGAAAAAGGGGCGAAAGCGGAAAATCCGTTCGATGAAATGGAGTTTTCGCTTTCGTCTGCCGGTTTTATTTTCAGTCAACCCGTTTTTCCCCGCTTTCTGCTATCGAAAAAAATCCATATAAATTGTAATATCCTCTCATTATGAATATTTTCACGGCTGGCGGAATACTTTTGGTTCCAATTCTTTTGTGCGGACTTTTTTCGGCTTTCATTATCATCGAAAGGTTCGTCTATTTCCATTCAATCGAAAAACGCGATAATCAGCTGAAGAAGGATGTGGACATCTATCTGACGAAGCATGATTACGCCACTGCGGAGACGAGCGCGTCTGCGGCCGGTACTCCGACCGGAATAGTGCTCAAGAAGGCTGTGCAGAGCAAGAAGCTCATCGAATCGGACATGAGGGAGGTCGTGCAGAACGAGCTGGACTCTGTTGTTCCGATGTTCGAACGCTGGACCACCCTGCTTCCGACACTCGCGAATGTGGCCATGCTCCTGGGGCTTTTGGGCACCGTCCTCGGCAACATAAGCGCGTTCAACGTACTCGGTGGGGGAGGGTCTCTTCTGAACCAGGAGGCCTTGTCCCTTGGAATCGCCCGGTCCCTTGTTACGACCGCGGCCGGACTCATAGTCGCCATTCCGACTCTCGTCTTCAACAGCTTCTTGAACAGCATAATCGATGTCAGAATCGCCGAGCTTGAGAAATTCATCTCATCTACATTGCTAAGACTGACCGGTAGAATACTATGAAGGCTCACAGAAGAATCCGAAGGGGAAACAAGCCTAGTCGCTTGATGATAACTCCAATGATAGACATTGTTTTTCAGCTTGTTCTCTATCTGCTGGTCGCGTCGGCATTTTCAACGAAGCCCGCCCTGAACATTTCGCTTTCGGAGAGTTCGACGGCGAAGGGGTCGGAGACTTTTGAGCTGGTCGTGTATGTGGACGCCGCTGGAAAAATTCTGTTGAACGGGGAGGAGGTTTCTTTCGAGCAGCTTTCTCCCGCCTTGAACCTCTTCGACTCAAGATACCCCGTCACGGTGGAAGCCGACGAGGGCACTGCGAATGGAACCGTCATAAAAATATTCGACAAGCTTACGGAAAGAGGATTCTCTGAAGTCAATTTGAGAACGAGGGAAAATGATTGATTTAGACCAGAAAGCAAGGGAAGTCCAGAAGGAGTCGGAATTCGCCGCAGCTGTGGGGAGCGTCTCCGTCCTCGTCGTGTTGATTGTCGTCGTCGCGATTGTGGCTTCGATTTTCACGAAGGAATCCGTCCGTTCCGTGAAAATCCGTTTTGAAAGTTCCCCACAGAAAATAGTCTCCGAAACAGCCCCCGAAGGCGCCGACACGGATTCGTCCGCGGAAAAATTAAAAGTCGCCGTGGCTGAAGAGCCAATCCAGCCTCTTCCCCAGGAAAAAATCGACGCCCTCATCGCATCGAAATCTGTAGTTGAAAAATCCCTCCTCGATGAGCGTCTCTCCGATTTGAAAATCAGGAAGTCGAAGTCGCTTGCCCGTGAGCAGGCCATCCGCGAGAAGCTTGCGAAGTCTGAGAAGCAGAGAATCGCCAAGGAACAGGAGAAGGCGCTTGCGAAGGCTGAACGTGAGCGCGCCGCAAGGGAGAAGGTCGCGAAGGCGGAGGCCGACCGCTTGGAGAAAATCGCGGCCGCAAAGGCGAAAGCGGAGGAGGAACGGGCCGCCAGAGAAGCCGAGGAAAAACTCGCCGCCCAGATGGAAGCCGACAGAATCGCGAAGGAAAGAGCGATTCAGGAAGAAAACGAAAGACTCGCCCAGGAAAAAGCCGAGAAAGAGCGGCTCGCATTGGAAGCCGCGGAGGCTCAAGCCGCGAAAGAGCGTGCGGCCAAGGAAGCCGCCGACAAGGCCGCGAGCGAGCGTAAAGCTCAGCTTGAAGCCATCCGCGTCGCCAGGAGAAAAGCCGAGGCGGAGCAGATTGCCCAAATGCGCGCCGAAAAAGCCGAAGCCGAACGTCTCGCAAAAATCGAGGCGGAGAAGGCTGAGCTTGAGCGAATCAGGCAGGAAAACGCAAGGCTTGAAAGAGAGCGCCTAGCCCGTGAAGAGGCCGCCAAGGCCGAAGAAGAACGAATCGCAAAAGAAAAAGCCAAGGCCGAAGCAGAGCGAATCGCAAAAGAAAAAGCTGCCAAGGCCGAAGCTGAGCGAATCGCAAAAGAAAAAGCCGCCAAGGCCGAAGCTGAGCGAATCGCAAA
>CAMHLH010000151.1 GCA_946185925.1 uncultured Treponema sp. | reverse complement strand
GCCGAGTACGTTTCCATAAACTATCCTCTTTGGGTTTCGCTTCTTCCTCAGGATGCCGCCAGACAGGGGATGACGCTCTTCTGGCCGAGCCCGATTCTCCTCTACAACGACGTGCGCCCATTGCTTGAGACGACTGACTACGCTTGGCTTCAGAAGGAAGCAGACAGCGACGAGCTTCCGTTCTTGACGGACGCGTTCAACATCCCGAAGACGGCGGCGGCAAGCGATGCCGAGAACGGAAAATACGTGCTGGCCGCGACGAACGGAAAAGTCACAGTGGTCTCCGACCAGTATTTTGTAGATTCCATGATGACGGGCTTCATTTCGGGACAGAATTCTGTTGATTTACGGAATTTCGATTTCCTTTGCTCCCAGCTTCTGCGCCTGCGGGGAGATTCCAGAATAGCGGAACTCATGGAAAAAGCGCGAACCGTGAAATCCTTGTACAAGATAAGCGATTCTGTAGAATTTGTTTCCGAGATGACAAGATGCGTTGCGGTCAATTTCGTTTTGCTTCCGCTGATTTTTGTGTCGGCCTTCGTTTTCGTATTCATAAAGCGCAACAGGAAAGTGAAAAATGAAAAATGAATCATTGAACAAGCTTTTGGCAACTCTTTCGATTTTTTTCTTGGCGACATTCGTTTTGTCCTTCTTTGTCTCTAAAAAGGCGAAGACATCGCCCAAGACCTCTACAACCGCCTTGTTGAACCCAAACAAAACCGATGAAGTCTCTTCTATTGAAATCGGGAACGGCAACCATTCTCTTCTTCTTTCACTGTCGAACGGTTTTTGGTACGTCCAGTCAAAGATTCCGCCGCTGCTTCCAGGTTCCGAGCCTTCCGTGTCTGAAAAGTCGCTCGCCGACAAAAAATTGGTCGAGGCCTTGGTTCACAATGCTTCGGAAATTCGGACTGTCTATAAAATCTCCTCCGAGAGCAAGGATTTCGAGCCTCTTGGACTTGGAGAAGACTCTTCATTCGTGTCCTTTTCCTCTGCCGAATCGGAACTTTCAAAAATCCATTTCGGCATCACCGACCCGCTTTCCAACAGAATCTCTTTCCGTACAGAAAATGGCTCCGATTCCTATGAGACCGACGATGATTTTTCCCAGTTCCTGTCGTCCGATTCTGATTATTGGATTGCCGGCGAGCTTTTCTACGAGATTGAGAATCCAGAGACCGTGAAATTTTCCTACCCAGAGAAGAATATTGATTTTGCAGCAAATTCTTCAGACAAAAGTTTTGCGACCGTCTCCCATTCAATAATGTCTTTGCGTCACGGTGCGCTTAGGCAGAGAATCGATGTCGAAGGCTCTTTTGTAGTCGCGAAGATTGAAGTCCACTCTGGCAAAGGGGATGTCTCTGTCGTTTCTGTCTCAAGAAAAACGGATGCCGATGGGAAAAGCGCATTTTTCGTGCAAAAATCGTCAAGCATAAGCATAGAAGATTCTTGTTTCTACGAGATTTCCGAGTTCACTTTCAACAGAATTGTTGAGATTTTCTCTTGACAAGTTTTTGTGATTCGTGGTAATATCTTTTTATTCGCTTCTAAAGCGTGTCTCCCTCGTCTAGTGGTTAGGACATCGGGTTTTCATCCCGACAACATGGGTTCAATTCCCGTGGGAGATGGCAAATCTCTTGGACTTCGGTTCAAGAGATTTTTTTTGCCCGCTTCAGATGTTCGCCAGCGCGAAGTAGACGCAGAAATTGTAGAGCGCGTGCGGAATCAGGCTGCACCAAATGGAGTGCGTCCTCCAGACGAAAAGGCGCAGTATTGTTCCGCAGATTGCCGCGTTCAAAAAGCCGAGCGCGCCAAGATAAATGTGGCCGAGCGCGAAAAGCGCGACCGACACCGCTTCCAGAACGAGCTGCGGGATTTTCGGGAAGCGCGAGAACAGATGCCTCATGGCTTCCGGCAGGTAGAACCTGTAAATGACCTCTTCGTAGAATGCCGCGCAAAGCATTCCAGAGATGAAAATCACCCAGGAATTAAGCGAGTGTGGGAGTGCCGCTTTCTGAATTTCCTCGGATTTGTCGAGAATGTACCCCGCCAATTCAAGCAGGACGGACACGACGCAGAGGGAGCCGAAGCAGACGAGGCATTCTCCGCTTGCGATGAACACCTGCATCTTCGTCCATTTTTTTTGGAAGCGGATGATGTAGACGTTCCTGTGGATGTAGTAGATGAAGAAGGCAAGGAGCGCAAGGGCGTATGTCTGGGCGGAGAACGAAGGCGTGGCTGTCCTTGGAACTTCCATTCCCGCCTGGAAGAAAATCGGCGGCAGCACTAGAAAAGCGAGCACAAGCGCGAATTCTATTTTTTGCAAGTATTTTTCCATATTGTCGTTGCAGAATCGTTTTGCAAAATCGGTGTTCATGGACAAAAAACGCCAGCATTTTCCCGAAATCGAACCTGATTCGGTCGGAAAAATGCTGGCGGGTTTCACCACGAAACTTTTGCCCTAGTATTTGCTCTCGGCGTATCCAATCCAGCCCTCGTTTTCGATGAGAGCCTTCTCGAATCCCTCAAGCTTGAAGGGGTAGCTGATTGAAAGGCTTCCGGCGATGAGCTTGACCTTCCATGTGCCGTCCTCTTTCTGCTCGATTTTTGCCTCGGTCTCTTTGTTGCCGAAGTTCTTGAACATGTCGTCGATTGTCTTCTTCGGCATGTCGAGTGCGAGCAATCCGCAGTTGTACATGTTCTGGCGGAAGATGCGGGCGAAGTTCGGCGCGATGACCGTGTAGATTTCGTTCACTTCCAAAGCCCACGGAGCGTGTTCGCGGCTGGAGCCGCAGCCGAAATTCTCGCGAGTGATGATGACCTTTTTTCCAGGAACGTCCCTTTTCGCGTCAAAACCGTCGAGCTTCAAATCCTCAAGACAATAAGGTTTGAGAGCTTCCTTTGAAATTTCCGTCAGGTATTTCGCAGGGATAATCTCGTCGGTGTTGATGTCAGAGCGATCGAGAAAAAGAACTGGACCACCAAATGCTTTCATATTTTACTCCTTGTATGTTTTGCGTTTTCGCAATTGTTTTTTCAGCCTTTGTACAATTCAGAGTTCGTGATTGTGCCTGTGATTGCAGTCGCTGCGGCGGAAGCCGGGCTCATGAGGTGGACCATGCCGCCTTTTCCCATTCTTCCGTTGAAGTTCCTGTTCGTCGTTGACGCGCAGACTTCTCCTTCCGCCAAAACTCCGTTCGACATTCCGAGACAGGCTCCGCAAGTCGGGTTCGTCACGCAGAAGCCGGCTTCAAGGAAGATGTCGATGATGCCTTCGTCCACAGCCATCTTGTAGATTTTCGGTGTGGCAGGCGAAACGATTCCGCGCACTCCGTCGGCAAGGTGGTGTCCCTTGAGGACTTTCGCCGCGATTCTCAAGTCTGAGATTCTTCCGTTCGTGCATGAGCCGATGTAAATCTGGTCGACTTTCGTGCCCTTCATTTCGGAGATTTTCTTTATCTGGTCAGGCTTGTAGTTTATCGTGCATACTGGGTCGAGGTTCGACAAATCCTCCGTGATGACCTTCTCGTAAACAGCGTCGTCGTCGTCTCTCCATTTTGAATAGTCGGCGATTGCTGCCTCTTTTGAAGGATACTCGTCCTTTATGAATTCCCAAAGATAGTCGACAGTCTTCGCGTCAGGGAAGCAGATTCCGGATGTTCCGCCTGCTTCTACGGCCATGTTGCAGAGCGTCATCCTCTCTTCCATGTCCATGTTGTCGATGATTGGGCCTGTGAATTCCACGACGCAGTTTGTCGCTCCGTTCACTCCGATTTTTCCGATGAGGTGGAGAATCACGTCCTTGGCGAAAACTCCTTCCTTCAATTTTCCGTTCAAGACGAATTTTATTGATTTAGGCTCCCTGAAAGAGCAGACACCCTTCAAGATGCCGACTTCGAGGTCTGTTGTTCCGACACCGGCCGCGAAAGCTCCGAAAGCTCCGTGCGTGCAGGTGTGGCTGTCGCCCATGATTACCGTGAAGCCTGGGCGGACGAATCCTTTTTCTGGGAAAATCGCATGGCAGACACCGTTGGAGCCGATGTCGAAGAAATCCTTCACGTTGTTTCTTCTAGCCCAATCGCGCAGGATTTTTGACTGCGTGGCTGTCTTGCTGTCTTTCGACGGTGTTACGTGGTCGATTACGGCCTTGATTTTTGTCGGGTCGAAAACCCTGTCCTTTCCTCTTGAAACAAGGTCGTTGATGGCGACAGGCGTTGTGATTTCATGGCAGAAGACTCTGTCCAGCTTGAGAACGTAAGTTCCAGAGAAAGGACTGTCTACCAAGTGTGCATCAAAAATTTTCTGAGCAATGGTCTTTCCCATTTTTTTACTCCTAAAAAAGTATTTCTTTAGATTCTATCAAAGTAAAAGAATTTTCACCATTGATTTTAATCAAAAGCCATTGTCTAGATTGTCGTTGATGAAATAAACCTGTTCGGAAAACGTGCTTCATGCGAGGTACATCTTCCAAACAGGTACGATTTTTCATAATCTGCCGCTGATTTTCAGCCTACTTTCTCTTCAAGTATTTGATTGAGTCGAGAGCGACAGCCGCTATGATGATGAGTCCCTTGAATACGAACTGCAAATTCGTGTCGATGTGGAGGAATGTGAGGCAGTAGGTGAGGCTGGTGAAGATTACGACACCAATCGCCGCTCCGCCGATTTTTCCGATACCGCCGTTGAACGAGATTCCACCGACTACGCAAGCCGCAATTGCGTCCATTTCGTATCCCTGGCCTGTACCCGCGCTCGCGTTCGCCCTGAACGCTTCAAGGAAGGCTCCGCATCCATAGAAGATTCCAGCCATGATGAAGACGCCCATTGTGACCCAGAAAACGCTGATTCCAGACACGCTCGCCGCTTCCGCGTTTCCGCCGACAGCGTACATGTTCTTTCCGAATGTCGTCTTGTTCCAGATGAACCACGCCACGACCACCGCGATGATTGCCGGGATTATGAGTTTTGGGAACGTCACAAGCTCGCCGTTCATGACACCGAGCGTCCAGCGTCCTCCAATCAGGTCCTTGATGTTTCCGTCGATTGAGCCTACAGGAGTTCCTGTTGTTCCGAAGAAGAGGAGTCCGTAGATGATGAGCTGGGAGGCGAGTGTGGAGATGAACGGGTGGATTTTGAGTTTCGCCGTGAAAACACCAGCGAACGCGCAGAACGCCGTGCAAAGTACGACCGAGATGAGAAGCGCCATTATGAGCCTTGCGCCCATTGGAAGAGAAGTGAAGTTCCAAGGTCCCATTCCGAAGAATTTGACGATGTTCTCGCCCGGATGAAGGATGAGTCCCGTAACGACCGAGCCGAGCGCGACCATTCGTCCGACGCTCAAGTCCGTTCCCGCAAGGAGGATGAGTCCCGCCACACCGAGCGCGTAGAACATCCTGGTTGACGACTGTTCGAGTATCGTGAAGATGTTCGGCAGCGTGAGGAGGTTTCCCGCGTTTATCATCGGAGCGATGATGATACAGATGATGAAGAAGAGGATGATTGCAAGGTAGAGTCCGTTGTCCAGGAAGAATTTGTCGAGCTTGAAGTTGTTCACATAGTTCTTGAAGCCAAGTTGCATGTCCTCTATGAAGTTGCTCTTCTCGTTTCGTATCGTGCGGTTGATTTGCACATGGTCCGTGAACGCCTGCTTCTTCGCGTCCTTGCACCGCTCGATGAGGGAGTCCGCATGGTTCTTCGCGTCGAAGAGGGCGGATTTCAGTTCGTACTGGGCAGTCTTCTTGTCGGCAGGGCTTTTTGCGCCTGCGATTCTTGCCTCTCCTTTTTCCTTTATGTCAGAGACTTTAGAGGCGTATTCCTCTTTGACCTTCTTGATTTCGGCGTTCTGCTTTTCTTCGACCTCGGCGATGTACGTCTTCGCAATTCCGTTTGCGTAGGCGAGGGCTTCTTTCGTCAGTTCCTTGTCTTTCTCCGCGTTCTTTGCGGCCACGACTTTCGCTTCCTCAATCTGCTTTGCGTAGCTTGCGAGCAGCTTCGGCTTTTCATCGTATTCAATCATCGGATTCTTCTTGGTGGTGATGACAGCCTGCTTCAAATCGATGACTTTGTTCACTCCGTCTTTTCTCAAATCGAAAAGCTGGTCCAGATATTTGTTCAATTTTTCGTCTTTGTACAGAGATTCCATATTATTCTCCTTTTTCGCAGCAAATCACAAATACTTGTCCGAAAGCCTCAGTAGGGCTTCCTGGTCAGTTTCCTTCGTGTTCACGATTCCCGCCAGCCTGTGGTTCGACATGACGGCGATTCTGTTCGTTATTCCCAAAATCTCAGGCATTTCGGAAGAGACGACGATGATTGTCTTTCCCTCTTTCGCCATCTGGATTATGAGCTGGTAGATTTCGTACTTCGCTCCGACGTCGATTCCCCTGGTCGGCTCGTCAAGCAGGAAGATGTCCGGCTCCCTCTCCATCCATTTGC
>CAMHLH010000150.1 GCA_946185925.1 uncultured Treponema sp. | reverse complement strand
GTCTACTCAGTCTGATTTTTATCGAGCACCAGTTTTTGGAGGTTATCATGGGAGATTCAGAGGAAAAAAGCTTGAGAGTTTGGAAGGATGTTCTGAAAACGGCCGTAAAGATGCCGGGGGCAAACGTTGACAGGGATTCTTTCTTGAAAAAAGAATTGAAACAATATTGTTCGGACGACAAGGTGAAACTTGCTGTTGAAAAAGGTGTCATTCAGGCCAATATCGACAGAAACATTCTCGAAAAAATTGCGGATGGGGTTATAAATTACCATTCCACAATTGTTACGGGGACTTCATTTGCGGCAGGACTTCCTGGAGGTTTTGCTATGCTAGCAACAATCCCTGGCGATATCGCCCAGTTTTATTGGCACGTCATAGTCGTTTCCCAAAAACTGGCATACGTCTATGGTTGGCCGGATTTGTTTGAAGAAGGAAGCGAACCAAGTGACGAATTCCTCATGCAGATGTCCTTGTTCATTGGAGTAATGTCTGGAGTTCAGGGGGCAAACCAAGCAATCAAGGCGTTATCCAAGGCATTTGCTGGGCAAATTGCGAAACGGTTGCCTCAATACGCACTTACAAAAGTTGGTATATACAATGTGGCAAAACAAGTTGCAAAATGGCTTGGCGTAAAACTAACAAAAGAAACTTTTGCGAAAGGTATTTCAAAATCGATTCCTATTTTGGGCGGACTTTTGTCAGCAGGAATAACCTTGGCGACATTTCCTACTATGGCGAAACGTTTAAAGGAAGAACTGCGAGACAATGCTTTTGGCGATTTCATTGCACTTGCACTCGAAAAAAGAGATTACAACGTCGTTCATGTTGGCTTGCTTGATTCGTAGGAAAGCAGTCCCACCAAATTCTCTTCTACATGGTAGGCCCCCCTCCATGCAGATTTCCCCACACACCCCCACACAAAAGGAGCCCCCCAAATGCCAAAATTCTACTGCCAATACTGCGGCACTTACGCCATCTCAATCCAGTCGCTCACCGCCAGAAGATGCGTCCGGCACCCGCTCGGCGTGAACAAGGGAAACTGCGCTCTCTACGAGGGAAGCGAGAAAAGCGAATACTTCTGCAAATTCTGCGGCTGCCGCGCGCCGTCGATACAGAGCCTCACCGCAAGGAGATGCACAAGACACCCCTCCGGCGTGAACAAGGGAAACTGCGCGCCTGCGCTGTGAAGCGAGAACGCCCCTACAAGACCTCGTCCGTCAGAATCATGAAGTATTCAGCGACCTGCTCAGGAGTATCCGCGAATTTGTTCTCCGACCAGTATTTTAGGATATCGCTGAAAGTCGAGGCGATGTGGGAGTGAATCAGCTGGGAGGGGAGCTTGTCGGTCGCCTTGAGTTTTTCGTCGCAGATTCCCGCGACTTTCTCGCCCATGCGCTGGTAAAAAATCTCGGCCGATTTTCCGAGCAAAAAGGTCTTCGCCTTGCCCTCGTTGTCGCGGATGTGGATGTACATGTGGGTGATTTCGCCCTTCAAGTTGTTCTGGAAGGCGTGTCCGTCCTTATGCTCAATTTCGTCAAAGACATGGTAAATCAGAGTGTCCAGAATCTCGTCGAAAACCTCGTCCTTGTTCAAAAAGTTTTCATAGAATGTGGACCTGCCCACATTCGCCTTTTTGATGATGTCGGCGACCGTGATGCTCTGGTATTCCTTTTTCGACATCAATTTCGTGAGGGACTCGATTATGGCCGCCCTCGTTTTTTCAACTCTTCTATCCATTTTTATCCACTTCTATTTTATTTTCCGAACAAATTTCGATTTTTATCCGCTTCCGAACAAGTTTGAGGACTTGTTCTTAAAAAACAGACGCGGGGGAATTATATTCAAAACCGTACAATATGTCCGCTTTCGAACATAGAGTATCACATTTCAAGAATAGAGGTAGCCATCATGTCTAAAATTTCTGCCTGGTACGAAAAAAACAGCGACAGGCTCAGATTGAGTTTCGTGGTGATTTCAGGCATCACACTCGCAGTTTCATTGATTTTCAGCTGGACCGGAAACCAAGCAAAAATCGCCATTTTCGATCCCGCATGGGTCGCAATCATCCTGTGCGGACTTCCGATTGTCATCGGCGCGGTCGTCGGTGTCGCAAAAGACCACGACATCACCGCGGACGTGCTTGTCGCGCTCGCGCTCATCGGCTCGCTGATTCTAAAGGAATTTTTCGCAGCTGGAGAAATTGCATTCATCATGCAGATTGGTTCAATTCTCGAAGATTTCACTTCCGAGCGCGCAAAAAAGGGAATTTCAAAACTCATCGATATCAGCCCCAAAAAGGCGAATCTTCTTGTGGACGGCCAGGTAAAAACGATAGAGGCCGACCAGGTTGGACTCGGAGACATTCTGCAAGTCCGCTCTGGAGAATCAATTCCAGTGGACGGAAGAATCATCGAGGGAAGCACAAGCGTCGACCAGAGCGCGATGACGGGAGAATCGATTCCTGTAGAAAAAGTTCCCGGCGACCTTGTGATGAGCGGGACAATCAACCAGAGCGGGAGCATTTTGATTGAGGCTGTGAAGACAGCGGGCGACTCTTCCCTGCAGAGAATGATTAGACTTGCAGAATCGGCGGACGCCCAGAAGGCAAAAATCGTCAGAAAGGCGAATGTCTGGGCGGCATGGCTTGTCGTGGTTTCGCTCACCACCGCAATTGTCTCAGGCTCCATAATCGGCTATTCAAACCATGATTTCTGGCTCGGCTTCACACGGGCGGTGACTGTCCTTGTCGTCTTCTGCCCATGCGCGTTCGTCCTTGCGACTCCGACGGCAATCTCCGCCGGAATCGGAAACGCTTCAAAGCACGGACTTTTGATTCAGTCAGGAGAAGCGCTTGAAAGAATCGCCGCTTCCACAGTCGCAGTCTTCGACAAGACCGGAACACTCACAAAGGGAAAGCCGGCTGTCGTAAAAGTCCAGAGTCTTTCGGACACAAGCGAAGAGGAACTTGCAAAAATCGCGGCTTCAGGAGAGGCGCATTCGAACCACCCACTCGCGAAGGCGATTCTCGACTTCAACAAAGGCGGCCTGTACGAAATAGCAAATCACAAGACCATCGCGGGAAGCGGAATCGAGTTTGAAATCGACGGAAGAAAATACATGGCGGGAAAAATCAAAAAGGAAGCCGATTCTCTTCAAGACATTCCAACAGGACTTGAAGAATCTTCCATTGTCGGCGTGTATTGCGAATCAAAACTTCTTGGAAGAATCTTCATCCAGGACGCAATCAAGGAAAATGCCCGAAAAATGGTCGAAGAACTGAAAGACATGGACATCCAAACCGTGATGCTCACGGGCGACAACGAAAGCACAGCCCGACAGGTCGCAAATCAACTCGGCTTGGACGGCTTCATGGCGAACTGCTCCCCCGAAGACAAGATGAACTACATCAAGAAACAGGAGGTGGGCGGAAAGAAGGTCGCGATGTTCGGGGACGGGGTGAACGACTCCCTCGCATTGCGCACGGCCTTCGCAGGAATCGCCATGGGCGGAATCGGAAGCGACGCCGCAATCGAAAGCGCCGACGCGGTAATCGTCCACGACAATCTGGATTCGGTTCCCTATCTCTTCAAGATTTCCAGAAAGACACAAAAGAGAATCAGCTTCAACCTCTGCCTTTCCATGTTGATTAATTTCGCGGCAGTAACCCTCGCAATCACAGGCGTTTTGAATGCAGTCTGGGGCGCACTTTTCCACAACTGCGGTTCGGTGCTCGTGGTTGTCAGCGCATTCCTGCTTCTGCTGTACAAAGACACTGGAGAATCGTCAGAATTCAATCGAGCGAATCACAGTGCCGTCTATTGAACAGAGGCCAATGCGCTTGATTCCGCCCTCGTCAGTCTCAATCAAGCCGCAGGTCTTTCCGTCGACGCATTTTGGAAGGGAGATTGAGCCGGGATTGAAGAAGAAAAGCCCTCCATCCTCTTCCATGAGCGTGACGTGGGTGTGGCCGGAGACGACGAGAGTCCCCTTGGGAAGCCACGTTTTGAGTTTTTCGCGGTCGTAGAGGTGGCCGTGGTGGACGAAAATCCGGCCGTTCAGCTTTCTTTCGGCGGTCGGAAAAAAGAGGTTCGAGTAGGCGTTCAGGCAGGGGAAGGTCAAAACCATCTCGTCCACTTCGCTGTCGCAGTTGCCGCGCACAGAGATTATCTTGTCGGCAAGCGGATTCAGAATAGAAGCGACGCCTTTTGGGTTCCAGCCTTCAGGAAGGGGGTTTCTGGGACCGTGGTTCAGGTAGTCGCCGCAGAGCAGAAGCAGGTCGATATCGGAAAAAGAAGAGAGGGCGGTGTTCAAACAGTCCGCGCTCCCGTGTATGTCGGAAAGAACAAGGATTTTCATAGTGAAAAACAGTATACACCATGTGCAGAAAAAAGCACTGTACATACAGCAAAACAGAATCCCCGTTTTTTGCACTTGCCAGCATACAATTCTTGTTCACCATTTTTTCCGACGAATTTATGTAATTGAATAACATTTTTTCGGCGGAAAACTTGCACTGTCAGCACACTTTTAATATGATAAAACCATGCGACGAAATTTCATCAAAAAACTTGAAGGCTGGAAGGACTCTCCCAGTCGGAAGCCGCTCATTCTATGGGGCGCGAGGCAGGTCGGAAAAACTTGGCTCATGAAAGAATTTGCCAGAACGCATTTTGAGAACTCACTCTACATTTCGTTCTACAACAATCAGAAAGCCGCCTCCGTTTTTGAGGGGGACTACGACACCAAGAGAATCCTGACAACGCTTGAAATTCAGAACAACATGAAAATCACTCCGCAAAAGACGCTGATTATTTTCGACGAGGTGCAGGCCGCGCCAAAGGTCGTGGAATCTCTCAAGTATTTTTGCGAAGAAGCAAGAGAATATGCGGTCATCGCAGCAGGGTCGCTTTTGGGCGTGAGCATACACGAAGGCGTTTCGTTTCCAGTGGGCAAAGTGAACGAGCTGCGTCTTTCGCCGATGACTTTCTCTGAATTTTTGCGGGCGTTGGGGGAAGACAGGCTCGCATCGCTCATCGAAGAGGAAAAGCCCTGCAATCCACTCATCTCGGACTTGAGGGAAAGCTTCATTCCGCTTTTGCGCGACTATTTTTTTGTGGGAGGAATGCCAGAAGCCGTAAAAACATTTTCCGAAAGCCGCGACTACGATGCCGTCAGGGAAGTGCAGAACGCAATCGTCAGTCAATACGAGGGCGACTTCGGAAAACACATCGCCCCATCAGTCCTTCCGAGAATCAGAATGGTGTGGCACTCACTACCGCTTCAACTCGCAAAGGAAAACCGCAAATTCTTTTTTGGACAGATTAAGCAGGGCGCGCGCATGAAGGACTTCGAGATTGCAATACAATGGCTGTGCGACGCAGGGCTTGTCCACAAAGTCCACAAGGTAGCAAAGCCTGCCGTTCCTCTCAAATCATACATCAGCTTTTCGGATTTTAAACTCTACATGAACGACACGGGACTTTTGGGCGCATTGAGCGAGCTTGACAAAGAAAGCGTTGTGAGCGGAAACGACATTTTCGTAGAATTCAAGGGCGCGCTCACCGAACAGTTCGTCCTGCAAGAGATGAAGGCGGCCACATCTTTCACGCCATACTATTTTTCGGGAGAGAAATCCACTTACGAAACAGACTTTCTGGTTCAGAGTGGAAAAAATATCGTTCCAATCGAGGTGAAGGCCGAAGAAAACTTGAAGTCCAAGAGCCTCAGAGCCTACCACGAAAAATTCTCCCCCGAAAAAGCAATCCGATTCTCAATGTCGAACTACCGCGAGCAGGATTGGCTCGTGAACATTCCTCTTTGGGCGGTGTCGGGACTGGAAAAAGGAATCGTGTAGCATCCGGCATTCACGGTGATGTTCCGCAGCAATGCCACGGAAACGCAAGCTCATCAACCGAGGCTGTACCTCGCGCGCTCGCCGCCAATCAGCTTCGGTCTTGAATACGCGCCTACGACGGTGGCCTCGCCGACTTTTCCATCGAAGTGGACAGGGACCGCAACATTTTTCAGGTGCATTCCAATCATCGTGAGGCCGATGTCGATTCCAGCCTCGGCGACAACGGATTCCACGACGACGGGATTCTCGAACCCTCTGTACGCAGCTGTCGCCAACGAACCGCCACCGTGCGCCCATGGAACGACGCACACTTCCTCAAGGGCGAATTTGTCCGCGCAGTCACGTTCGACGACAAGCGCGCGGTTCAAGTGCTCGCAGCACTGGCAGGCGAGGAAAAGCCCTTTTTCGCAGCAGATTTTCCTGGCGGTCTCGAAGACGACTTTTCCGGCTTCCGCGCTCGAATCCTTGCCGATTCTGCCGCCGACAATCTCGCTCGACGAACAGCCGACCACGAAAATCGTCCCCGGCTTCCTCGGGTGCGAATCAAGCAGGGAGCGGATTTTCTCCTCGACTTCCAACCTTATTCTTTCAAAATCAATCTCATCTTC
>CAMHLH010000149.1 GCA_946185925.1 uncultured Treponema sp. | reverse complement strand
GTCCTGCCCGGGGACCACTATGATTCCGTTCCTGGTCGGAGTCTTCACGAAAAGCTCGCTCGCGTTCGCCAGAATCTCGGACCTGAACACACCCGCCCCCGGAAGGACGATGCGGAGCCTCTGGTGCTTGTCCAGATACTTTGTGGAGTCGAGGCTCTTGTTGTTCTCGTGCTCGAGGCTGATTCTGGTCCTGTAGTCGTAGAGCTTCGAGAGGAACTTCTTGTTCTTCTCAAGGCCGTCCGTGCCGTTCTCCTGTGTCTCCTTTATGAATTTCGTTATGGCCTGGCTCACCAGCGGAAGGGAGAAATAGAGAGACTCGGGCTCGTCAAGCTCCGACACGGAAGCCAGCCGCCACAAGGCCAGGACCTCGGAAAACTTGAACCCCTTGTCAATTCCCGTGCTGAAGAACTGGATTTTATCGCTGTTCAGAGAGAGGACCTTCCAAACCGCGACGGCGACGACAGCGAATACCACAAATTTCAATACCATTTTCCTTTTCCCCTTGGAACCTATGCTTGTTTTAAATAGACGCTTCTATAATATCGGCAAGATAATTTCAATTTTGCATTGAAGATTTTTGAGACTGCCGAACAAAAATTCCACTGACGGCCGGAAAAACGACAATTGAGAATAGTTTCAAAATGAAATAGAATCGAGGAATGGCAATAATCGAATTGAAAAATGTAAGCAAGATATACCAGATGGAAAAAGTCCAGGTGAAGGCCGTGGACAATGTCTCATTCAAGATAGAGAAAGGAGAGTTCGCGGCGATTTCAGGACCTTCCGGCTCAGGAAAATCGACCCTGCTGAACATGATAGGATTGATAGACCTCCCCGCCTCCGGCTCGATAAACATAGAGGGCATCGATGTCTACAACGGAATAAAGCTCGGAATCGACGCGAAAGTCCCCCTCAGGCTCGACACAAAGCTGACGGAGCTGAGGAGGAGCCATCTCGGCTTCATTTTCCAAACCTTCAACCTGATACCCGTGCTCGACGTCTGGGAGAACATAGAGCTTCCGCTGACGCTTGGGAAATCGGTGGCGTCCGAGACAATGAACCAGGCACAGAAGAAGGAGTGGATAGAGTTTCTTCTTGAGACCGTGGGATTGACAAAATGGAAGAAGCACAAGCCGTCCGAGCTTTCGGGCGGACAGAGGCAGAGGGTCGCCATAGCCCGCGCCCTGGTCACGAAGGCGCCGATTATACTGGCCGACGAGCCGACAGGCAACCTCGACTCGAAGAACGGCGACCAGATACTCGAACTGATGAAGAAGCTCAACTCAGACATGGGAACGACGTTCATCTTCTCGACCCACGACGCGAAGATTGTAGGCATGAGCGACCACGTCATAAAAATACGCGACGGCGTAATAGCGGAGTGAAGGGAAAAAAGCCTCCCCACAGCGAAACGCGCCCCTGAAGCTGGACAAAAAAGTTCAATTTCGGGAGGCGCGTTTTTTTTGCGTCCCTAATAATCGAGCGAGAATTTCAGATACGAACCGAACGTGAATTTGTTGTAGTCCTCGGCCCGGTCGTACTCCCACTTGAAACCGTTCCTCCAGTCGCAATGGGGGAAGACCCGCGATATTATGAGGACCGGCTTCAAGTATCCGGTGTCGGTGGCGAAGTTGTGCGACCACTGCGCTCCGAACTTGATGTTCTTCGACGGCCCCAGCTTGGACAGGCCGAAGTCGAGTATGAGCCTTTGCACAGAATCGCCCGCCTCGTGCGCGACAATGTACTCACCGCTATCATCCGCATTTTCCACCCATTCACCATCCTTGTAGGTGTAGCTATAAGTGTCGTTCGGATAGTAGAGCCACTGGAATTCGGCGTTGATTCCGATGTGGGGATAGAACGAATCCCACAGCCGGTAGAAGCCGGCAGTGAAAATCGACTTTGAAACGGAATCCTTGCTGTACAAGTCGGACTTCCAGAATTCCCTCAGGCGCTTCATGGAGACCACGGAGACCTGCTCCTGGGCGTAGACGTCGAAGCCGAATATGGTGCGCTTCAACTCGGCCCCCACCATCGGCATCCTGTAGTACTCGGCCAACGAGCCGGAACTTGACGGGAATGTGCGCGCGAAAAAGTCCATGTACGTTCCGAACATCACGATTTCGGCGTTCGCGGCGAAGGAAAGGTCCCTGTAGCTCGGAGAGGAGCCGACGGAAGCGTTCCCCCTGTACATTGTCATGAGCGTCACGGACGACGGGCCGAACGGAACCTTGATTATACCCGATATGCTGTAGCGGCTGTCGTAGAGCGGATTCGTGAAGAGGGCGTCGTCGTCCCTGGTCTCGTCGTTGCTGTCGTCGCTGCAGAAAAGCCGTATGCAGCCCCACGTGGTCTTCTTCTTGCCGGCCGTTATGTAGACGTGGTTGGCCATTATGTAGTCGAAATAGAGCTCGTAGAGATAGAAATACTGGTTCTGGTTGTCGGCCTCCGCCTCCGAGGAATCGGGGATGCTGGTCTTCAGAGAGCCTTTCAGGGCGATGTACTTGTCGGGCCTGGTGATGAAGTGCAGATAGTTCTCAAGGTCGAAATAGGCGGTGCCGCTGGGAAAGTCCTCCTGCCACAAAAGGGCCGCTCCTACCTCGGCAGAAAGCGAGCCGCTCATCTTCAACGGTATCGAAAGGAAAGTGATCGAGGTGGAATCGTCCGTACCCTCCTGGGAAGTCACGACAGCCTCCTCCACGTCGGACTCGCTGCTGAACAAGTCGTCGAGCTCGTCGATATCGCCGATGTCCTCGACATCCAAGGAGCCATCGGAGACTCCGGAGTTCTCATCCACGGAGGTGGAATCGTCCTGGGCATCCACCGCAAAAACAAATATGGCCGCGAAAACCGCAGCCATGAAACTTTTTTTAATCATGCAAAGCATTATCTTCCACTCATAAGTTCAAGGTAAGGCTTAGTATACACAGCATCGTCCTGTTTTTTCAACACGGCGTTCGATATGGAAATCATGGTCTTCTCGTAGGCCATCTTCCCGTCAATCTTCTTTCCCCTGAGATTGTCCTGTATGACCATGCTGACAGGAATCTGGTGGCTTCCAGAAGCACTGCTTATCACCTGGTATGACGGAATCGCGGTCGTCCTGAGCTTCTGCCCGGAAAGGGAAAAATCCTCCTTCTTCCTCATGAGCCCGTCGTCCTTCGACACCCAGACTTTCAGGATGGGATAGTCCACGCTCTTAGATGTGGCGCGGAGCGAATAGACCTCGCAGTCGTAGGCTCCGAGCTTCACATCGCTGAACGACTCGATTTTGTAGTCGCGGGTGAAATTCATAGGAGCGAAGTCCGAGGTGTTTGCGTTCGTTCCCTGGAACTTGTCCTTGGAGCTTGAGAAAGTGAACCTTCTGTCGGCCGGGTCATAGAACCAGATGGTGTTGTCCGTCTGGAGGTAGCCCTTGCCCTTGTCCTTCGCGGGCGCGAGGATGAGGATTGTCCAGTTGGAAGTCCTGTCGCGCCTGTAGATTGTTGCGTTGGTCTTGCTCCTTCCGTCACCGGGCCTGTCCTGGACGACCTCGTAGGAAGCCGTGAAGTCGGTCTCGTAGAATGCGGTGCTGTCCTCGGCCTTTTTCAGGAGAGCCTCGGCCTCGGAGGATGTCATGGAGAATGCCGCAGAAGAAAGAAGAGCGAAGGCTGCAGAGGCTACCGCCGCTTTTTTAGAAAAAACATTGAAAATCCTTATCATAGTTCCACCTCTTGTCAAAATAAAAATATGTCACTCGACTGCCGCCAAAGCCTTGACCGGCAGCACCTTTATGGAATTCCAAGCCGAATAGAAGACGGCGAGGAGCGTGGTCGCAATCACGGACACAACAACCGCGACACTCAAAACAACATCCACGGAAGGTGAAAGGTTACCCCTTATCAAGAAAATATCGAAAGAAGGTATGAAAGAGAAATCGAAAAGCGAAGCCACGAAGCAGAAAACGCCCGACAGCAGGCAGGCAGAAGCGCAGCCGACGACCAAGAGCAGGAGGGTCTCAAAAAGCAGAGTGAAGGCGATGTCCTTCTTCTTCATGCCGATGGCCATGTAGATGCCGATTTCATTCAGCCGCTTTATGACCAGGATCCTGTACGTGCTGCCGATTCCGGCAACGATTATTACGACCAGCACCAGCACGATGAAGAAAATGACCGCGTTCATCGCGC
Organism: uncultured Treponema sp.; assembly: GCA_946185925.1. Lineage (GTDB taxonomy): Bacteria > Spirochaetota > Spirochaetia > Treponematales > Treponemataceae > Treponema_D. The sequence continues at coordinate 2,318 of CAMHLH010000149.1, read as the reverse complement.
TCTCCATCACGTTCACATCCGTGAGGTTCGCGCTGAGAGGAATCAAAGCGAACATCTTCTCCGGCCCATCCTGCCTGTCCAGAAAATCATCCTTGTCCTCAACAAGACGATACATTGGGAAGATTTTCTCAAGCTCCGCCTGATAGAAGCGGGCCTCGCGCTCTCCCAGGTTCTTTCCCGGAAAATTCACGACGATTCTGTTCGCGAAATTGTCGGGACGGTGGTAGGCGGCCCTGAGAAAGGAGAAATCCATGTAGGAAGTGTACATTCCGAAAACGCTCGAATCCTGGAAGATGCCCTTGACCCGCACGTCGACAGTGTTCTTCTCGTCGTCCAAAGTCAGGAGCATGAACGTCATGACATCTCCGACCCCCACGTTCAGCATATCCGCGATGGGCTTCGATATTAGGACACCATTAGTGCCCTTCATGTCTGAAAAACCGCCGTCCACGAACTGCATCTGCTCGAAAAGGTTCCTCTCAAGCTCAAAATCGCAGCCTTTTATGGTCTGCTGCAGTGCCTGCGCCCCCTCGAAAAAGAACGAAGAATGGCGGGCGTCGAAGTCGAAGCGGTACGAGACGTCCGCCTCCTCAGGAAAGACGGAGCGGACTTTCTCGTAGGTGTCCATGAAGTCGTACATCTCAAGCCCGTCCTCCAAAGTCGCTTCCATGAAGGCGAAATTTCCGCCGTAATAGATTCTCGCCTTCATGTTCATCGCGTCTATCATGCCCTTGCTGACGAAAATTGCGGACAACGAAACGGCGACTCCGAACATGCAGACAAGGAAAAGAGAGCGGTACTGCGACTTTCTGAAGAAAAGAGAGCGCACAGCCAACTTGAACTGGTACATCATTTAGCCCCCTGCATGGCCTGAACAGGCCTGATTCTCAAAGCGGTGACGACAGGATAGACCCAGGCGACGAAGCCGATCAAGACCGAAAGCACGAACGAACAGACAAGATTCGAAGCGGTCAACTGGGTCACGAGCCTGTCCCCACCGAAAAGCTGGACAAGGAACCCGTTGCTGATTGTGATTCCGGCCCTGTCCACGCACACGGAAAGCACGACGCCGAGAAGGCAGCCGAGAACACCCGCAACAACGGCCATCATGAGGGTCTCGGCCATGCATTCCACCGAGATGTACCTCTTGTTGGCCCCAATCGCCCTCATGGTGCCGATTTCCCTTATCCTGTCCATGACGTTTATGACAAGCGTGTTGTTTATGACTATGAACCCCGCGAACAGGATTATTATGATTCCGAAATTCAAAATGAGCCTCAGTATGAAAAGGTAGAAAGCCGTGCTTCCCGCAGAATTCCTCCAGCCGACAGCCTCGACGTCCCATGATTTCTCCCTGAAGATTTTGTTGAGCCGCTTTATGGCCGAATTCACCTTGTCAGGCTCCGAAAGCCTGCAGACGAGGAAATTCCAGGAAGTGCTTTCCGAGTAGGACTTCATGATTGCGTCCACTTCGTCAGCCGATATCTCAACCACGTCCTCCACGACAGCCCCGTCCAAATCGCTCGCCTCGCCGAACATGTCGTCCAAGTCGAAAGAGCCGTCAAGGACCTCCTCTTTCTCCTCCGAAAGCTGAAAGGAATCGGCAGAGGCCAGGTCCGAGATGTCGAAAAGAGAACGGACTGTCTCTGGATTCACAAGCACGATTTTGTCCATTACGGAATTCTCCACTGAATAATGGTAGATGCCCGTGACGGGGACAGCCCTCACGCGGGAGGAAAGCCCCGCATCGACGACGAATTCAACATTGTCGCCAATCTTGACCCCGAGCCGCTCTGCGTAGTCGCGCGTTATCATCGCGCCTTTCGAGCCGGGAGCCCAAGCTCCGCCCTCCTCCATTATTATGGAAGACATCGACGCAAGATAGTCCTCGGCCTGAACGCCGAACACATAGACGACATAGTTCTCGTCGGAGCTGTGCAGGACAGTCCTTCCAGAAAGCTGGGGAAGAACCGCGGAGACGGACGGTTCGGAAGAGACGAGAGCGAACACGTCCTCGAAAGAGGATATAGTCGGATTCTTCGAGAGCTTTCCGGTGACAGGAGTTTCGTCCCCGAAAAGGCTCAGCGAATTCTTGTTCTTCGGGCGAACCACGACGTCCCCGGTGAAGCTGTTCCTGAAGGTCTCCTCAACTCCGTTCTCCGTGCTGTCGAACACGGAATTCGTGGCCACGAGGAGCATTATGGCGAAAGCGATGAAAAGGATTATCACGAAAGAACTTTTCTTCGATATGACATTTTTCCAAGCGAGATGCAACAACATAGTATTCAAGTTTATCAAAAAAGGAACCTGCAAGCAAC
>CAMHLH010000148.1 GCA_946185925.1 uncultured Treponema sp. | reverse complement strand
ACGTTCCGCTTGAAAAGCTCGGCGGCAATCGTCTCGGCGCGCTCCAACGAGAGTTTCCTTGAGGACTCCTCGCTTCCAATCCTGCCCGTGAAGCAGGTGTGGCCGATTATCTTGAAATTCCGGCCGGAAAAGTCTGGTGAAAGAATCGTCTCGGCAATCTCGTCCAAGACGGACTCCTGACCGGGAATCAGCGCGCTTGCGTCCCCGACGAAACGCAAGCTCTTGAAATTCAAAAAACGCTTGCCCTCCTTGTTTCTTCCAATGGAAACAAACGACGGCAAGCGTTTTTTCTGCGGGGAGACTTTCCGTCCCCCAGCCTTCTTTTTCAAGAGAATGACGATGGCCAAAACGACAAACGCCTCGACGAGCAGAGAAGAAACCATGAAATCCCTGTACTTCAGCAAATCGATATAGACCATCAAAAAGCCATTCCCAGAATCAAATCAAAAAATAAAGCGTAGCTCGAAAAATCAAGCGCCCATTCCGCCGTCCACGCCGAGAACCTGGGCGGTGACGTACTCGCTCAAGTCGCTTCCGAGATACAAGGCCGCGTTGGCGATGTCTTCGGGAGTTCCGGCGCGCTTCAACGGGATGCGGTCTATCATGGCCTTCTGCAAATCCTCCTTGAGAACTGCCGTCATGTCAGTCGCGATGAAGCCCGGAGCGATTGCGTTCACCCTCACGCCGCGGCTTCCGACCTCGGCCGCGAGCGACTTCGAGTAGGCGATAAGTCCGCCCTTGGATGCCGAATAGTTCACCTGGCCGCCGTTTCCGTGGATTCCGACAATCGAAGCCATGTTGATGATGGAGCCCTTGCGCTTACGAATCATGTCGTTCGAGACAATCTGGCAGATGAGGAACGCCGAAGTGAGGTTGATTCTGAGAACGTCGTCCCAGTCCTCCTTCTTCATCCTGAACGAAAGACCGTCGCGTGTGATTCCTGCGTTGTTCACGAGGATGTCGAAACCGCCAGCCTCTGCCAAAGCGTTCTTGACGACCTCGGTCACGTTCTCGGTGTTTCCCACGTCGGCGTAGATTTCATGGAAGGCGACGCCCTTCTCGGCCGCAAGCTTCTCAAGGTCTTCCTTCGCGGCGCTCGGCTTGGAGCAGAGTCCCCAGACCTCGCAGCCTTCAGAAAGATACTTCTCAACGATTCCCCTTCCGATTCCCCTTGAGGAACCAGTGACGAGGGCTTTCTTGTTTTCCAAAAGTGCCATTCAAATCTCCTTTTCAAATCATCGGACGAATCACAAGGCGGAAACAGCTTCCCAAGTGTTGATTGGGCTTGAAGCAAGGCTCGCTCCGAATTCCGTCTGTCCCCAAAGTCCTGAAAGAACCTTTCCAGGACCCGGCTCGATTACAGACCAAGAATCGACACCGCCCTCGACAGAGACGATGTTTGCGAGAACTGCCTCTTCGTCGGTCCACAAAACCGGGTGCGTCAAATGAAGGACTGCACTTGCTTTTGCATCAGCTCCCTTCACGACCTCTTTTCCTGTTACATTCGAGAAGAGGTGGATTTTCGGGTCGGCAAACTCCACGTCGGCGAGGACTTTCTCGAACTCGTCGGCCGCCTTCTGCATGAGCGGAGAGTGGAAAGGACCTGCGACTGCCAAGCGGACGGCGCGGCGGGCACCGGCGGCCTTCGCGGCTTCCTCCGCCTGTCCGAGAGCGTCGAACGTACCGGAGATTACAGTCTGCTTCACAGAGTTCATGTTGGCGGCGTATGCGTCCTTGATTCCCTTGGCGATTTCAACGACCTTTTCAGGAGGAAGCCCCAGAATCGCGCTCATTCCAGGAGCGTGGCCCTCGTTCTCGGCGGCGATTTCCTCGCAGACCTTCTGCATGATGAGACCGCGCTGGCGGACGACCTTGATGACGCTCTCGAAAGAAAGGACACCAGCGGCGTACAAGGCCGGGAACTCTCCGAGTGAGAATCCCATCGCGGCAGAAGGCTCGATTCCCTTGTCCTTGAGGGCCGCCATTATTGCGATTGAAGCGGTCGTGATTGCAATCTGCGAATTGTCGGAGCGGCTCAGCTCGGCTGCGTCGGACTCCCACATGAGTTTCTTCATATCGACATTGATGAGGGCGGAAACATCCTCAACAACCTTCATCGCGCTCGCGGAATTCTCCGCGACATCCTTTATCATTCCAGGTGCCTGTGCTCCCTGTCCCGGGAAGAGGTAAGCGAATTTCTTGGCCATTTTCATACTCCTAAAATAAAAGTTTATTTTGACAAAAATTGAAAAAATGTCATTTTCAACTTCAATATATAAAAAAAACGCAGGTTTGAAAACTATCTGACTTTTACTGTTCTATTATGAAAGTCCTGCCGTCGTGGATGAAGACATTGTGGTTGAAATATCTCTTCAATCCTTCAACGAGCACCTTCCTCTCAACATCTTTGCCAATCTCGACAAATTCGTGAATCGAATTCGTGTCCTTCACGCGCACAACGTCCTGGAAGATTATCGGGCCCTGGTCCAAGTCCTCGTTGGCGAAGTGGGCTGTCGCGCCGATGAGCTTCACGCCCTTCCTCCACGCCTGCTCGTACGGCTTCGCGCCCTTGAACGCCGGAAGGAATCCGTGGTGGATGTTGATGACCTTTCCGTCCCATCTTCTTGTGAATTCAGGAGAGAGAATCTGCATGTAGCGAGCCATGCAGACGACATCGATTTTGTACTGGTCGAGAATGGCCTGAATGTCTGCCTCGCAAGCCTGCTTTCCCTTGAGCGTGTCGATTTGGAAGAACGGAATGTGGAATTCGGTGGCGACGGAGCACAAATCCGGGTGGTTCGAGATGATGACCGGGATTTCGCAGTCGAGCTGGCCGTCGGTGTGCTTGAGGAGGACCTCGTAGAGGCAGTGGGAAGTCTTGCTGACGAGAACCGCCATGCGCTGCTTGACCGACTTGTCGTAGAGGTTCCACTTCATGTCGAATTTTCCGGCAAGCTCGGCGAACTCCGAAGTGAACTTGGCGGGAGAGAAGATGTCGCCGTCAGAGGAGACGCTCGGAGCCGCGAACTGGATTCGGCAGAAGAACATGCCCAAGTCAACAGAAGTGTGCTGGGCGAGGTTCAGGAGGTTTCCGCCGTTCTCGGCGATGCAGGACGTGATGGAAGCGATGAGCCCCTTCTGGTCTGGGCAGGTCGCTGTGAGTGTGTAAGTTGAAAGATTCATAATCGACCATTGTACATGAAAGCGCGAATACTTTCTGAATCTTTTCGCCCTCTTCGCTATAATAGTTCTTCATGTCAACAAACGAAATAAAAAAAGACGGCCAAGAAAAGAACACGGGCCGTTCGGACTTCAAAGAAGGTTTTTTGGCGGGCATTCCGATTGGGCTTGGATACTTCGCAGTGTCGTTCTCGCTCGGAATCGTGGCAAGGCAGGCGAACCTTTCCGCTGAGCAGGGATTCATAGCCTCGTTTTTCTGCCTGGCCTCGGCAGGCGAAAAAGCCCTATTCGACTCGATTGCGGCATCCGCCACATTCTTGGAAATCGCGCTGATTACGCTGATTGTGAACGCACGGTACATGCTCATGAGCTGCTCCCTGAGCCAGAGGTTCGAGGAGGGCACGCCGTTCTTCCACAGGTTCCTTGTCGGGTTCGGCGTGTCGGACGAACTTTTCGCAATCGCGGTCTCCCGTGAAAGATACAAGCCGATATTCTCTTACGGAGCCTTTCTGGTGGCGATTCCGCTCTGGAGCCTCGGAACCTTCTTCGGAGTGCTCGCGGGCAACCACCTTCCGGCAAGAGTAGTGAGCGCGCTTTCTGTCGCATTGTACGGAATGTTCCTAGCCATAGTCGTTCCACCGACCAGAAAAAACACCGCGATAAGGCTGATTGTCCTTTCAAGCTTCCTTTCAAGCTTCCTCTTCTCAATCCTGCCGCTTTTGAAGACAATCTCGGCTGGAACACGAACAATCATACTGACAATCGCGATTTCGGCCATCGCTGCGATTGTCAAGCCGCTGAAGGAGCCGGAGGAGAAAAAATGAAAGTGTACGCATACATATTCACGGCATGGGCGGTCTCGTACCTCATACGGGTGCTTCCCCTAACTCTCATACGGAAGCCGATAAAGAACAAATTCATCAAGTCTTTCCTTTATTATGTTCCATACGTCACCCTTTCCGTGATGACCTTCCCCTCGATAATCGAAGCGACGCAGAAGCCACTCGCCGGAATCATCGCGTTCGCGGTTGGAACAGTCCTCTCCTACTTCGGCGCGGGACTCTTTCCAGTGGCAATCGCATGCTGCGCGGTCGTCGGGCTTGTGGAATTTTTCTAGGAAGCCCCAGGAAGAAACGGCTGTCCGATTGTTTTTGAACATCAATCGGAATATAATTTTCTGCAACTTTTTAAATTTTTTTTAGGAGATACAAATGGTTATTTTGACTTTGAACTGCGGTTCATCATCAGCAAAGTATCAGGTCTACGACTGGGACAACAAGGATGTCTTGGCGACAGGAGTCGTCGAGCGCGTAACAGCACCTGGTTCTTGCATCACACACAAAGCGAAGGGAAAGGACAAGTTCTTCCTCGAATCTCCATGTCCGACACACAAGGAAGCAATCGAACTGATTTTGAACGCAATCACAGACAAAGACCACGGTGTCATTTCCGACATGAAGGAAATCGGAGCCGTCGGCCACCGCGTTCTCCACGGAGGCGACAAATTCACAAAATCTGTGAAGGTGACTCCGGAAGTCCTCGCCACATTCAAATCGCCTGAAGTCTGCGGACTCGGACCTCTCCACATGCCAGCGAACATCATGGGAATCGAAGCCGCGCAGAAGGTTTTGCCGGACGTTCCACACGTCGCTGTGATGGACACTGCTTGGCACCAGACAATGCCTCCTGCCTCTTTCCGCTACGCAATTCCGAAAGAGTGGTACGAGAAGTACGGAGCCCGCCGCTACGGCTTCCACGGAACATCATTCCTCTACACTGCAAAGCGCGCTTCTGTCCTCCTCCACAAGGAACCGAAGGACACGAACATCATCATCGCCCACGTCGGAAACGGAGCTTCAATGTGCGCCGTCAAGAACGGCTGCTGCTTTGACACTTCAATGGGAATCACGCCTCTTGAGGGTCTCGTCATGGGAACACGCTCTGGAGACATGGACTGCGCCCTTCCGTTCTACATCATGCGCCAGACAGGCATGAGCGCGGACGAGATGGACAACGCCTTGAACAAGAAATCGGGCTTGCTCGGACTCACAGGCCTCTCTTCTGACCGCCGCGACATCGCCGACGCCGCCGAGAAGGGAAACCCGGACGCGCAGCTCGGAGTGGACATGGAGTGCTACCGCCTCAAGAAGTACTTCGGTGCCTACATCGCCGCAATCGGACCTGTTGACGCAATCGTCTTCACAGCCGGTGTCGGAGAGCACTCTGCCCTCATCCGCGGAAAGTCTCTCGAAGGACTTGAGCACCTCGGAATCAAAATCGACCCGAAAAAGAACGAGGCTTCAAACACAGGAAACGCCGAGACTTGCATCTCCGCCGACGACTCGAAAGTGAAGGTCTTCGTCATCCCGACAGACGAGGAGCTCGTCATGACAGAGGACGCTGTGAAAATTATGGAAGGAACATACGATGTCCACACAAAAATCACGTACTCTTTCCAGGACCCTGCATACAGGAACAAGGCCCGCGAGGAAGGCTTGAAGAAGGACTTGGAGAAGCATCCTGAACTCGCAAGCATCATCGTTCGCCCATAGTCTTTTCTGAGACTCAAACGAAAGAATCCCGACGGAAGTTGATTTTCCGCCGGGATTTTTTTTGGCAAAAATAAGATGTAATGCAAACAGCTTGTCCACCCACAAAAACATCCACGCAAAAATCAGCTATTCATGATAAAATTGAGAGTGCGGAGGCAAAAATGTCAGATTTACGATTGAACAATTCGATTTTTCTGATGTATCTTGCGACAGAAGAATACAAAAGAGAGCACAACATCTCATCTACACAGTTCCTACAACTCGATGAAGAACATGGAATTCTAAGTTACATTGCGGATTGTCCTGATGTTTTTGACAGCATGACGAAGCCAGAAATGGCAAGGGAAATAGATGAATATATTGCCGAGAATCAGTGACACGCTCTACCACGGAACGATAGACACAATTGCCCATATTGATGTTACAAAAGGACGAAGCAACAAGGATTTTGGCAAAGGCTTTTACATGGCTGTGGAAAAATCACAAGCCATCGGAATGATGAACAAAAAATACAACGAAGCTGTTCGCCGAACAAAATCAAAAGACCCGAATCAGTTTTCAAAGCACCTTTATGAGATAAAAATCAATAAAGATTTGCTTCCTGATTTGAAAATAAAATACTTTTTGGATGCTGATATAGAATGGCTTGATTTCATTCTACTTTGCAGAAGCAGCAAATCAATTCCTCATGATTACGACTTGGTTATTGGCGCTACGGCTGATGACAACACAACTTTATGCTTAAAATATTAT
>CAMHLH010000147.1 GCA_946185925.1 uncultured Treponema sp. | reverse complement strand
ACAGGCCGCCGCGGAACTAACTACAAGGCTGCGAAAGACGCAGTTGTAAAGGCACTCTCACACTCATACGAGGATCGCCGCAACAAGAAAGGCGATTTCCGCCAGTTGTGGATTGCCCGTATCAATGCGGCAGTCCGCTCAGAGGGACTCACATACTCTCGCTTCATCAACGGTGTCACAAAGGCTGGAATCACTTTGAACCGCAAGGCACTCTCAAACCTCGCAATCGAAGACCCAACAGCATTCAAGGCAGTCGTTGAAGCTGCAAAAAAAGCACTTAACGCTTAAAAAAGACTAACAAGGTAAAAAAAATGATTTCACTCGATCAGATTCAGGTTTTGGAACAGAAGATTGAAAGTGCTGTAGCTGAGATAGCGCAGCTGAGAGCAGAGAATGATGCTTTGCGTAGCAAATGCGCAGAGCTCACAAACGCACTTTCTGCTAAGACGGAGCAACTTTCAGCCTTCCAGACAGACCAGAGCAAGATTGAGTTCAGAATCAAAAAAGCCCTTGAACAACTTGAGAACATCCCGGCCAGAAGCGGGGAAAGTTCTCAAGTTGAATTTGCGAACGAAAGTTCAACAGCATCTGAAGAAAACTCAGCTTTTGAAACTGAAAGCAAAGACTGTCCAGAAGCCGTGGACAACGGGCAGCTAGATGCAAATCCAGACCTGTCAACATACGAATCCAAAGACGAATCATCGGACACAGAGCAGGAAACTGCCGACAACGAGCAGGCCGAAGAAAGCGAACGCGAGGACGATGAGCAGCCGGAATCCTACGACGATGTCTCCAACGAAGAAACAACGACAGAATCCAGCGACGAAGACCAGGTCAATTCGGAATCAGACGGCACTGATTTTGAAATAGAAGGCGAAAAGGAAGAAGAAGAGGAAGAGGAAGCCAGTTCAGAAGAACAGGAGCAGCCAGTTCCCCAGGATTCGGAGAAGAGCGACGAGGCATTTTCAAAAGAGGCAATCCTTTTCCGACAGATGATAAACAAAGGGTGGAAAATCGAAGACATCGCACACACCCTCAAAAGACCAATAGAAGAGATAGAAGCGATACTTCGCAGCGCACAAGATTCACAGAGAAGCCAGAGCGAGGAAAGCGAAGCAAGCCAATCGGAAGCAAAGCCTATTTTCGACATAGTTTAACAAGTAAAAAGTAGACAATGGGTTCATTGCAGATTGATATGTTAGGAACGTCATTTTCGATAAAGTCGAGCGAAGATGACGAATACCTCAAAAAGCTTCTCAAATACTACACGCAGATAATCAGCCAAATAAACAAGAATGGCAGACTGACACCGCATCAGGTTTCAATATTGGCGGGCATAATGCTCTGCGACGAACTCTACAAGGAAAAATCGAAGAGGGCCAGCGAAAAAAGTGTGGAAGAGCAGGAAAACCAGAAAAGAAAGGTCGCGGAAGACGAGAAAAAAGCCGCGGATGCCGCCTTCGAATCAAAAATCGAAAAGATGATTCAAAGAATGGTAGAAAGACTGGACTCGGCCATGACAAAATAATAAGAATAGACAATGCTTGATTTGAAAATATGGATAGACGCGGACTCATGTCCTGCGACGCTCAGAAATTTTCTCACGGATGAAGCGAAAAGGTGCGATTTTACAGCCGTGCTGGTCGCAAACAGGGCAATAACGGAGGAAAGTGGAAACACAAAAATGCTCGTCTGCGATAAAAAAAAGGACGAAGCCGACAACATAATCCTCGAAAGAGCGGCCAAGAACGACATCGTGGTCACAAGGGACCTTCTTTTCGCGAAAAGGCTCGTCGACAAGGGAATAACAGTCTTCAATGACAGGGGGACGAAATTCTCAAGGGACAACATCGAAGACAGGATTATGGAACGGAATCTTAGCATGAATTTATCGGCGATAGGGCTCGGCGGTAACAAGAAAAACATGTACGGCCAGAACGAACTGAAAAAATTCACGGCCGAATTCAAAGCAGAACTCCAAAAGCACATTGTTGCGGAGATTTATTCAAGAAAGAGGTTGCAGGAGGGGATATGACGGCCTTTGAAAAAAAAGGCGCCTTTAATTCTCGTCTCCCTCGTACCGCAAATTCACGAGGATGATTCTATCGCGCTCGGCCAAAAAGCACATGACAAGTTCCGGGTCGAACTGGGTACCGGCTGATTTCTGGATTTCGAGGAAAGCGTCGTCGACCGACCACGCCTCCTTGTAGCATCTTCTGTGGCTCAGAGCGTCGAAGACATCCGCTATGGCGACTATCCTAGCGGAAAGAGGAATCTCATCGCCCCTGAGTGGCTGGCAGCGTTCCAGAGGCCGACCGATTTCATAGGACATATAATCGACTTTGCCGGGATAGCCCCTGTCGCTGCCATCCCACCATTCGTGGTGGCGAAGGGCAACATCGCGGGCCATCTCGTCGAAATCTGATTCAGCCTCGGCGAACAGCTTTGCGCCGATGCAGGTGTGCCCCTTCATTATGCTTCTCTCCTCGTCTGTGAACCTGCCCGGACCGGCCTTCTTCAATATGACGTCGGAAACGCCGACCTTGCCGAAATCGTGGCACTTCGCAGCTATCTTCAAGCAGTCCCTGAAGCGCTTGAGCTTCTCCTCGGGAACATTGTGCTTTTTCGCCCAGTGGACATAGATTATGTCGGAGAATTCGGAGACCCGCTGGACGTGGTGGAAAGTCTCCTTTGGGTCGCGGAATTCCGCCATCTGCTGCATCCTCATTATCATGCTGTTCGTGAGGTACGAGTGCTCCAAGGCCTGCGTCGCGCTGTACGCGAAGTGCTTTATGTACAGTACGGAATCCTCGTCGAATGGTATCGGATTCTTGTCAGCGTCCTGGGCGTTTATTATCTGGAGAACCCCCAGCGGTTTTTCGGTGCTGCTCACAAGAGGAATCGTCAACATGGACTTGGTAGTGTACTGCATCTGGTTGTCGGTGCTCTTGTCGAATCTGTAGGGCTTGTCGGAGCCGATGTTGTACGCGTCCTCGATTTTTATCAGCTCGTTGGAGAAAATCGAGTATCCGGAGATGGACGTCTCGGCTATGTTGAAAGCGAAATTCTTGTAGTCGTCCTGCTTTTTCGTGTCGTTCTGGGCATATTTTATGCGGAGCTGCTTGTTCTTGAAGAAATTGCGCCTGAAATCGACGCTTTCGGAATACAGAGTCTTCTCGGAAGGAATGAACACGGCAGGATTCTTCTGGGCCACGGTTCCGCGCGGCTCAACCTTGCTCTCTACGACATAGATTGAACCGGCATCGGCGTTGGCGATGCGCCTGGCTTCTGTGAGTATCTGCTTCAAAAGTACGTCAGTGTCCTTTATTTCGTTTATCCTGCGCTCACTTTCGAGTATCGACTGTAGTTTTTCTTCCCTAGAGGTCATAATCTGCCATTTTAAAACAAAAAATTGAAATAGTCTATTTTTTGCACATCGGATAATAGAGTTTTTAGAGTTTTTGAGAAAGGCACTTCTGTATCAGACAAAAATACAAGGGGCCGGCTCCGTTCTGTGTGTCGGGGAGGACGTGCGCCCCAAAATCGGTGCTTTCATATTCGGGCAGCTTCATGTCGGTGAATGCGGAAGCGTCCGACGAAATCGAGGGAGGAAGAACTTTCGCATCCGGGAATTTCTTCAGGAGCTTGGAGACAACGCCGTCGTTCTCCTCTTTTGCAAGAGCGCAGGTCGAATAGAGAAGATAGCCTCCCCTTTTCAGCATCCGGTACGCAGAGGACAGGAGCGACCACTGGGCGACGGAAAGCGTCTTTATGCGGGACGGAGACCACTCGTCAAGATACTTGGAATCGGAGAGCACATGGCGCTCGGACGAGCATGGTGCGTCGAGAAGAATCCTGTCGAAAAATTCCTCGTTCTCCTTCGACAGGCACATCTTCGCGCCATCCTTGCAGACGACATCGACCCTTGAGCGTATTTCTGGGGGAAGGCAGCCGTCGCAGGATTTCACAAGCCGGATTTTCCGCTCACTGGAGCGTTCGTTCGAGAGAAGTGAAGCGTCATTGTCCATGCACGAGGCAAGGACAATCGTCTTTCCCCCAGGAGCGGCGCACATGTCGAGTATGCGTTTCGCGCCCGCAAGAGGAAGGGAGAGCGCGCAGCGGATGCTTCCTGAATCGAGGTAGTACGGCTCAGCCTCGCCCACCCTGTAGATTCTGGAATCAGCCTTGTCCAAAAGCGACGACTTGAGGGAATCCCACCTTTCTCCGTAGATGCACCTGTAGTAAGAATCGAATCCATCAGCCCCAACGAGTTTCTGGGCCTTGACCTTCTGCTTCATATTGATTTTCCTCTTCCTTCAAAATTATTCGTAAAGCTTCATTCCTTCTTTTTTGCAGGAATCAAACGATTCCTTGTCGAATTCGCCCCTGGCAACGGGAAAAACCTTGAAAGAGCCATCATCCGACTCCTCCAGAGAAAGAATGCCCGACTTGATTTTGTACTCGACGACGCGCCGAACAGAATCGTCTATGCAGGCCTTGAGGGAAGGATTTTTCAGGGACTCGTCCAGAAGAATTTTCGCGACATCGCCGAATTTTTTCTCGGAGAGCATTATGACATTTATGCCGGATTCAATCGCCTGTACAACAGCCTTCTCCGGTGGATATCCATTTTTCGCGAGCGCGCCCATGAAAATGTCATCGGAAAGAATCAAGCCGTCAAAGGCAAGACGCTTTCTGACGACATCCGAAACCCAGAAGTTCGAAAGACAGGCGGGAATCCGCTCGCTCTTCAAGCCGGCAGCCTCCGTGTCGAAAACGACAACCGCATGGCTCATCAAGAGGGCTGAACTTTTCGGAAGGAGAGATTCGAACGGCTTTATGTAAGAGTCGAACGAAGCCGAAGGGATTCTCAGTTCCGGAAGACCAGAATGCGGGTCGACATTCGAATTTCCAGGGAAATGCTTGAGGACAGTGGCTATTCCGTTCTCCTCGAAACCGCCAATTTCAGACTCCCCATAGGAAAGGGTCTGTTCAAGGGGTCCGAAAGTCCTCGTGCCAAGAAATTCGGAATTGGCATCGGTCTCGACTTCGACGACGGGGGCAAGGTTCATGTCGATGCCCAAAAGCCTCATCTGCCGTGCCTGGGCCGCATAGAGTCTCTTCGCATCCTCCACGGAAAAACGCTCAGCGACCTTCTTCTGGGACCAGAGGACGCTCGTAAGCCCCCTGAGACGGTTCACGTCGCCCCCCTCCTGGTCAATCGCGATGTATGGGGGAATGTTTTCGTTTCTCATGTAGAAATCCGATATCGACTTTGTGAACGAGAAGACATTTTCAGGCTCGGAAGCGATGTTGTATGAGAACAAAAGGCAGCCGCCAGGAACAAGGGGCTTTCCGTCGGGAGAACTCTCCACGGCGGAATAAGTCTCGTTTCCCTCGATGTTCACAAGAAAAAGCTGGGAGACCTTAACTTCGTCGGAAAAAGAATCGATGTAGGACGAGACCGCGGCATTCTTCCTCTCCTCAAGAGCCCTGGCCTCCGACTCCGCCCTGGCACGCGCGGCTTCCTCCTCGCTTATCTTCTGTTGTTGAATCAAAGCCTCCTCCGAAACTTTCTCCCTGCATGAAAAAAAAGCGGAAGAACAAACAAAAAACGGAAGGGCAAACGCAAAAAGTCTTTTTGAAGTCATAGTTTTGAAAGTATACTCTCTTCCATGAGAAAAATCACAATCATAACGGGCGCGTCCTCCGGCCTGGGAGCGGAATTCGCCCGGCAGCTTTACAAGGCGGAGACCATGGCAAGCGCAGACCAGGACACGAAAGAATTCTGGCTCATCGCGCGCAATTCAGAAAAGACAGGAGGGACAATCAATTCGATAACCTCGGAGTGCGGAACAAAGAACGGAATTTCGCTCAGGAATTTTCCGATGGACATTTCAGGAAGGAGCGGAATCGAGGCGTTCAGGGAGACGCTCGAAGAGGAGAAGAAAAACGGCGAGTACAAAATCGACACGCTGGTGAACAACGCAGGATTCGGAACCTACGGAGAATTCACCGACACGCCTCTTGAAAAGGAAATCGACATGGTGGACCTCAACTGCGCCTCTCTCACGGGAATCTGCGGACTGTGCATCCCGTTGATGGAAAAAGGCTCGTCAATCATAAACGTTTCGTCGCTGGCGGCCTTCCTGCCGCTGGGGAATTTCGCAGTCTACGCGGCCACAAAGTCATACGTCCTGAGTTTCTCAGTCGCGCTTGCCGCTGAGCTTAGGGACAGGGGGATAAAGGTGACGGCGCTCTGTCCAGGCTCCGTCAGCACGAATTTCGCGAACGTGGCCTCCAACGGAGCCAGAAAGGAAGTTCTGCACGGAAAAAGCCCGGAGAAAGTCGTGGCGCACTGCATAAAAAAAGCCCGGAAAGGCGAAAGAATCGTCCTCTGGGCTTTCAAGTGGAAATTCACGGCGTTCATGAGCCGGTTCATAGGAAGATACTTCGGAGCGAGGTTCACATTCCTGCACAACAAACGCCCCTACAGGCACGAATAAAATCCGACGCCCTATTCAATCTTCTTTGCGAAGGCGTC
>CAMHLH010000146.1 GCA_946185925.1 uncultured Treponema sp. | reverse complement strand
ATAAGGGCTGCTTTTTCCTGGATATTTGTTCCAACATTTTTTATAAGTTCATTATTTTTAGTCATTTGATTTAACATTCGTATACCGTATAAAATAATTCAAAGAAATATTATATCATAGTTCTTCAATAATTTTTTGAAGGCAGACTTTTTATTTATTTCATTGCAAGCCTGATAAAATGGATATGGAAAATACAATATATTTTCCTGCGTTAGGGATTGTAGCCACGAGCCGCAGGCTCGTTCTGGAGCGCGGTTAGCGCGGAATCCGCGAGAATGGCGAAGCCATTTTCGTAACGAGTTTACCATCGGTAAACTCGTGAAGTGAGCGAAGCGAACGGCGAACGCTCAAACCTTTATTTCTTGTTCTTTATTTTTTACAACAAAACTGTACTATATTTAGTACAGTTTTATATTTGGGACAGGAAAAATGAAAATAAACACGTATCTCACAGTCGCAATCCACACAATTCTCTGCATTGCCTATTTTGAAAAAGACTACAAAGTCACTTCCGATTTCATCGCGGGAAGCACAGGAATGAACCCGGTGATTATCAGAAAGATTTTGCGAAAACTCCAGACAGCGGGAATGGTGGAAACAAAAGCCGGGGTCGGAGGCTCCACCCTTTCAAAGAAAGCCGAGGAAATCACCCTTTTGGACATCTACAAGACCGTGAGCGAAGAAAAGGAAGGCGAGCGCACTGTCTTCAATTTTCATGCAAATCCAAATCCGAAATGCCCTGTGGGGAGCAAAATCCACGCCGTTTTGGAAGAGCCGTTTAACGGTGCCCAAAAAGCACTGGAAGAGGAACTCAAGAAAACGACAATCATGGATTTGATGAAGGGGCTGTGGAAGAATGAAACTGTCCAATAGAATCATGAGCACCATTAATCTTTAAAAAAATTGAATTCGGCTTTTTCAGTGATACAATATTACTTAAATCCAACTTACAAGGAGTGGTAATTATGAAGAAAATCATTGCATCATTGGCCTTCGTATCGATGGTCGCAGCATCGGCTTTCAGCGCGACGACAATCAAGCTGGGGTATTCAACAAATTCCTCAGACCCGCGCGGTGTCGCTTCAAAACTTTTCAAGGAAGAAGTCGAGAAGAATTCAAAAGGCAACATCAAGGTTGAGATTTACGACAGCGCGAAACTCGGAAGCGACACGCAGCTCATCGAGGGCGTCATCAACGGAACCGTTGACATGACAGTCTCAAGCGCGGGAAACTTCGGCGTCTACGCCACCAACATCGGAGTCTCAGCCCTCCCGTTCCTCTTCACCGACTTCAACAAGGCATGGAAATTCATGGACAGCCAGATTGTCGCGGACGTCAACAAGGAGCTTGAAGCGACAAACATCGTCGTCCTTGCCCACTACGACAACGGCTTCCGCTGCGTCACGACGACTAACAAGCCTGTGAACAAAGTCGCGGACATGAAAGGACTCCACATCCGAACCCCGGCGAACCAGATTGTCATGGAGACGATGATGGCCCTTGGCGCGAAACCAGAGCCTCTTGATTTCGGAAAACTTCCAGCGGCGCTCAAAGCCGGCCAGTTCGACTCGCAGGAAAACCCGATTCCCGTCATCTACAACAACAAGCTCTACGAAGTCCAGAAGTACCTTTCTGTGACGAACCACAGCTACGACGCCATGCCGCTCGTAATCAGGAAGGACTTGTGGAAGAAATTCTCCGCCGCCGACCAGAAAATCATCAAGGATGCCGCCCTCAAGGCCCAGAAGCTCAACCGCTCTATCGTAAAAGAGCAGACTGAAAGCCTCGTAAAAGACCTCAAGGCGAAGGGAATGACAGTGACGACACCGAACCTCAAGGAATTCGCGACCGCCACTCAGAGCGTCCTCGACATGTTCTCGGATGTTTACGGAAAGGATTTGATGAACAAAGTCAAGGCTTTCAAATAAGGTTTGACAGTTTTTACAATTGACGAAAAAGGCTGCCTTTTTTGTTTATAGTTTTTCTTTGACACCTACTTCCGCCAATGAACAAGAAAGGCCGCCTCCACTTTTGAGGCAGCCTTTTTGTTTCTAAATCTTGAACTGGTTCAGCTTGTCGTTCATCGTCCTGATGCTTTCTTTCGTCTGCATCGCGAGGTCGGAAACATTTTGTGTCGCGTTTCCAATCTGCTGCATTCCCGTTGTCATTTCGTCCATGCTTCCCAGAATGGTGCTGGAAATTTCGTTCACGGTCTTCATGTCGGTCGTGACATTCGATATTCCGGCGACCATCTCCTTCGCCCTTACAGAAACAGTATCGGACTGCTCCTTCATGTTGCCGAGGGAGCTGAGTATCTGCTTAGAAGCCCCCTGCTGCTCGCCCATCGCGCTCGTAATCTCCTGAATGATTATGCTCGTCGAGTCCAGCTGGGTCACAATCTCGGAGAATGCCGACTGGGAATCCTTGGAGAGCGTCACGACATCGTCTATGGACTCGGAGATTTTTTTCAGCTCGCCCGAAATCGTCTTCGACTGCTTGCTTGAATTCTCCGCGAGTTTTCGGATTTCATCGGCGACAACGCTGAAGCCTTTTCCAGTCTCACCCGCATGGGCCGCTTCGATTGCGGCGTTCATAGCAAGAAGGTTCGTTTCGGAAGCAATCTGAGAGATTATCTGGTTCGCGCTTATCAGCATCTTCGACTGCTCGGCAATCTGCTGCACTTTCTGGTCCACGCTGCCGAGCTTCACCTGTCCGTTGTCCACGGTCTCGCTCAGCTGCTTGTACTTGCCGGACATCTTCTTGACGGACTCCGTCACGGAAGCGATGTTTCCTATCATCTCTTCGATTGCCGCCGACGAATCGCTTATGATAGAGCTTTGCGCGTTGATTAGATTCGTGAGCGAATCGACGGATTTTGCGGAGTCGCCAAGGACATTGTTCGTGTTCTGCACCGCCGACGACTGGTTCTCCGACTGGTGGCGGACGCTCTCTATGTTCGCAAGAATTTGCGCCGTCGCGCTGGCGGATTCCTGGGCATTTATTCCAAGGTTTTGGCTCACATCGTTCAGGACATTCTGGGCCGCGCTCAAATCCCTTATCAGCACCTGCAGTTTCTCGATGAATTTGTTCACATCGTCGGAGAGCATCCCGAATTCATCTTTCGAGCGGATTTTCAGGCGCACCGTAAGATCAGCGTCTCCAGAAGACAGGTTCGCCACGGCATCGTTGACTTCCACAAGCGGCTTTATCATCTTCCTGTAAAACAGGACGAACAGGAACACAAGAAGAGCAATGGTAAAGAAAACGATGATGATTACAAGCGGCTTGAAAATGTTGTACGTGACGGAATTCGCAATCTCAAAATCCTTGCCAATGAATATCGTGCACAGGAAATTCCCCTCCTGGTCCTTGAACGGAAAATAATACGAGATGTACTGGTGGTCATTGAAAACGGTGGTTGTGATTGTCTCTTCCCCGGCTTTCGCCCGCTCGATTATAGAAGGGTCCTGTATAGATGTGCCCGCCATGCCTTCAAAACTCG
This sequence comes from uncultured Treponema sp., assembly GCA_946185925.1. GTDB lineage: Bacteria > Spirochaetota > Spirochaetia > Treponematales > Treponemataceae > Treponema_D. The sequence goes on along the minus strand of CAMHLH010000146.1, from coordinate 3,061 downwards.
TCACGAAGCGTTCTTCGCCGTTGAAAATCGTCGCGTCGCAGTTCGTGTACGAAGCAACGGTGTCAATCAGAGATTGTGTCGCCACTTCCGAACGGATTTCGACGACTCCGAAAATCTCGTCGTTGCACTTGAGGGGAAGGATTACAGTCCCGAAGATTTTTGCGTCTGTCTTGTCGAACCGCACAGTCTCCTTGCCCTTCAATGTCTCGGAAATTATGTTGGTCTTCGGAACGACTCCGTATTTTGGACTGGACAGCTGCATTCCCCATTTGTTGAAGAACACGATGTTCTCCGCCTTGAAAAATTCCCTGGAGGCTTCAGCCAGCTTGTTCATGACAGCGCGGTCATACCCTTTCTCCGGATACTCCATCTCAAATTCCGACTGGACCCAGCGGGCGGTCTGCTCGGCAACTTTGAGGGCATTCGCCATCTCATCGGTGATGACCACGGACTGAAGCTTCAGCTCCTCAGAAAAATGTTTGACGAGACCTCTTCGAAGATTCCTGCCTACGACGAAGCAGATTGTCAATGAAAAAAGAATAATTCCCACGGCTATTACCGCAAGAATCACCTTTGAAACGGACTGTTTTTTTTTCATAAAAAACCTCGGACAACGATGGTAGATTTTTACTTTTACTATAATTTTAAGTATAACACACCCAATCATGCTCCGGGTAAAAAAAAAGCTCGGTAAAAACCGAGCTTTCAAGGCGTCTAACAGAATTGAACTGTTGCATAATGGTTTTGCAGACCACTTCCTTACCACTTGGATAAGACGCCGTAGATGAATGTTACTTTATCTGATTTCTGTTTTCGTGTCTAGTGTTTTTTGATATATTTTGTGGTCTATGACTACAAAAATTAAAAGCGGTTTCCGCACAGGCGGATTTTCAAATAGATTTTTTGACTTTTCAAAGCACATATTCAAATCAGCTTCCATAAAATCAATATCGTTCATAGTCTTTTCGGTGCTGGCATTGGCTTCCCTTCCAGCGGAGATTCCAGACGACGCGGACTTCTGGAGCGACTACCCGAACGGAGAGCTTGCGGACTTTCTCGTGTCCAAGATGAGCGACGACGAGCTTCTGGCGCAGATTCTGATGTTCGGCTGGGCGGGAGAGGAGCCGAGCGCGCTTTTGAACAGGTGGATTTCGGAGAGGGGGCTTGGAAGCGTCAAGGTTTTCGGCTGGAACACAGACAACACGGACAACGTTGCGAAATCGGTGGACGAAGTGCAGACGCGGGCGCAGAAACGCAGGCTCAAGATTCCGCTTTTCGTGGCGACCGACCAGGAAGGCGGCTGGATAAGGCACGTCAAAGGCGACACATCCGAGACTCCGGGCAACATGGCAATCGGAGCGACACGGCTTCCATACGACGCGTACAAATCCTCGTACTACATTTCGCGCGAGATAAACGCGCTCGGAATCAACATGAACTTCGCGCCGACAGTGGACGCATACACGAACATCCACTCTTCTGTAATCGGCTCGCGCTCGTTCGGCGAGGAGCCCGACTTCGTGGGAAAGCTCGGAATCGCGTACATGAAAGGCTCAATCGACGCGGGTGTGATTCCGACCGCGAAACATTTCCCAGGACACGGCGACACGTCCCTCGACTCGCACGGAAAACTCCCGGAAATCAACGTGGACTACGAGACTCTCAAAAGCCGCGAACTCGTCCCGTTCAAGTACCTCATCGACGAAAAGATTCCTGCGATAATGAGCGGCCACCTGAGTTTCCCGAAAATCATCGCGAACGGAGAGCCGGCTTCGCTTTCAAAGAAATTCCTCACCGACATTTTGCGGAACGAGCTGAAATACGAGGGGCTAATAATCACCGACGACATGATGATGAACGGCGCTACAATGTACGCGGGTTCCCTTTCGTCAGCAGTCACGATGGCGATTGAGGCTGGGAACGACATCATCTTGAGCTCGACGACAGCGGAATTGAACGAGCAGCTTTGGACGAAGAACATCAGCAAGATGAGGAGCGACAAGGATTTCAGGGAAACCGTAAAAAATGCCGCGCGCAGGGTCGTCTTCGAAAAGCTCGTGTACTTCAAATCGGGGAACGCAGCCCCACTCCACCCGGACTTGAAGACCGTCCACGAGAGGGTGCCCGACAAAGAGGGCGAGAAATTTTTCCTTTCGCAGGCGTGCAGGGCGGTGACCGCCTACAAGAAAGGCGACTTCCCCTACAAGCGGAAGGAGGGCGAGAAGGTTCTCCTGGCCGGGCAGATGGAATTCGAGCCGTTCTTCGAGGAAGCGAAAAAGCGTTACGGCGACTGCGCCCACTTCAAATTCAACTACGAACTCGGTCCAATCCAGACCGACTGGATGGGAAACCAAATCGAAAAGCTCGCGCTGAACTACGACACGATAATCTTCTGCGTGGCGAACGAACGAAGCTCTGAAATCGCGCTCCGGCTCAAGAAGCTCAAGGGCAAGAAAGTCATCATCCTCTCGGTGCTCACGCCCGTCCCCGTCCTCGACTTCGACTGGGCTGACACGATTCTCTTCGGCTACAGCTTCTCAAAATACTCGTTCAAGGCACTTTTCGGTGCGCTGAACGGCGAATACGAGCCGAAGGGAACGCTTCCGATTACGCCGAAAAAATGAAAGATCAAATGCCAAGTTTAAGCATATTGTAGTTGTCGAAACAAGCTCCCAGCGGGAACCCAAATTGAAAAACGGCAGTACCGCTTCGCGGTGGCTGAGTGTTTTTCAATTTGGAACCCCGCTTCCGCTTGTTTCGACCATTACTCTGTAAAGACTTGCATTCGATAAAATCTATAAGAATTTAATGTAAAAAAATGAACGAAGAAATCTTTTAGCAAAAAACAAAAATTCTAAAAACGAAGGTGTATTTTCCAAACTATAAAATCGAATCCAAGAAATCTGCTAATTTTTTCTGTTGTTCCTTTGTCAATTTATTCCAACGATTCAAAATATCAATCTGTTCAGGGGTAAGTTTTTCTGCGAAGCACTCGTTTTCAATAAAAAATTGCGACAATGTAATTCCATAGGCAGAACAGATATGCTCCAAAGAAGGAATT
>CAMHLH010000145.1 GCA_946185925.1 uncultured Treponema sp. | reverse complement strand
AGCGAGAGGAAAACGTGATTTGAACGCCCGCCAAGGAAGAGCCGCGGTCGCGAAAAGCCTTCTCAAGAATCCCATAATCAGACCGCCCGCTCAGAAAGCCGGGAGCAGACAATCTTCTCGACCTTCGCCGGAAGCTCCTGCACCTCCTCTTTCGTCAAGTTCTCTGTCTCTATCGGATCGTGGATTACCATCTTGACATGGGCCGGCATCACCCGATTTTTCTCCTCGTAGATGCGCCATGTGCCGTCGATTGTGACAGGAACGACAGGCGCCTTGGACTTGAAAGCCAGCTTGAAGCTGCCCGGCTTGAATTCGATGTGGGGCTTTCCCTTGGAGCGGGTACCCTCGGGGAAAATCATCTGCGAATAGCCCTTTGAGACATTCGCCGCGGCATCGTTTATGGCCTGCAAAGAAGCGCGCATGCTCTTCCTGTCGATGAAGGTGCACTGCAAAAGCTTCATCCAAGACGAAAGGAGGGGGATTTTTGAAAGCTCAATCTTGGCGACGAACGCCATCGGCTTCCCCGTATATCCGTAGAGCAGAGGAATGTCCATCAACCCCTGGTGGTTCGCGATGAACACGACGGCCCTGTCCTTCGGGAGCTTCTCAAGCCCCTCGACCTCCACGTCCGACTTGGTGATTTCAAACACGTACCTCGCCCAGAGCGGAACAATGCTGTTCACCAGAGCGTCCCTCTCCAAAATCTTCCCTTCCCTGTCCAGCCTTTGCGCCTTCCTCAAAAGCCCGATTTTTCCGAGCATGAAGGCAACCAGCTTAACAACGGCGATTATCGTCCTGAACATAATATCAACTCCTAATTCTCAAAATCATTCACAAAGATACACATGCTCGGTGTTCGCCCCGTACATGTTGTCGAAATAAACATTGTCCATGCTCCACCTGTTCTGCAGCGCGAAGAAGGACCTGGACCGGACCAGGTAAACCAGAGGGCACTGCTCGAGTATGATTTCCTGGTACTCTTTCCAGAGCGGAAACGCCTTCTCGTGTTCGACGATGCAGCTGGCCTCGTTGTAGAGGTAGTCCACCCTCGCCTCCCAGTCCGTCGCGGGCTTCTCCTGCAGCGGATTCCACATGTGCAGGTTGCCCGCCGACAGCCACACGTTGCTCCCCTGCGTCGGGAAGGTCGAGCCGCCCGAAAGCCCTATCATCATGCTCTGCCAGTCGTACGTCTTGGTCATCTGCTCCACGAGCCGCTGGAAATCCGTCTGGCGCACGTTCACTGTGATTCCAGCCTTCTTGAGCGAATCCGTTATTATCTGGGCGATGTCGCTGTAGATTGAGGACGTAGAGACTATCGTCAAATCGAACTCGACCTTCACGCCGTCCCCGTCGTAGAGAAACCCGTCCGCTCCTCGCTTGAAGCCGCATTCCGAAAGAAGCTCCTCCGCCATTCCAGGCTTGTACTTGAGCTGTACGGAATCGTCGAAATAGGCGTTGCTCTCGGGGAAGAACGAATACTTCGGCTCGGCAAGCCCCCTGTAGGTCTGGCTGATGATTCTGTCCCTGTTCAACAGACAGCTCATCGCCTGGCGGAAGCCCTTCATGCAGAACCACCTGTAGAAAGGCTTGTCCTTGTTCTTCGGATTCTGGTTGAACGTCCAGAACGGAGCCGACAAGCCGCCCTCGGAATTGAAGACCGTGTAGCCCGCCTTTTTCCCGAGCCTGTTCCCGTAGAAGTCGAAGTTGTTGTCGGCCTTCGACACGACATCCTCAAGCTGCTCTGGCGTCGGGCTGTAGTACTCAAGCTCCCCCCTGCCGAAGAGAAGCAGCTTGGTGTTCTCGTCGCCTAGAATCCTGAGCACCTTCTTTTCGGGATAGGCCCTGGACTCCCCGTTCCTGTCCTTTTCCCAGTAGTCTGGGTTCCTTTCGTAGACCAGACGCTGCCCCGGAGTGTACTCGCTGATGAAATACGGCCCCATGCTCGGAAGCGTCCTGGGGTCGACCGAGACCGAGTCCAAATTCTTCACGGCGTCTGGGCCGCCCTCGTCCTTGGCCTTCTTGTAGACGAAAGCAGGACCGAACGTCATGTTCGTGGCCAATATCGGCTCCGCCACGATTCGCGGAAAATGGAAGGCGAACGTGGAATCGTCAATCTTCTCTATAGTGATTTCCCCCACGCTGCCGTCCGGCATGTCCATGAACCGTGAATTGTAGGCCGAGGACTCCATCCTCTCGTCGCCGTAGATTTCGTCGTACCAGAAGACCACGTCGTCGCTCGTCACCTTCACTTTCTCGCCGGACCCGTAGAAACTCCAGTAGAGGTCGTCCCTTAGAGTGTAGAACAAGTCGAGCGTCCCCTTCTCCTCGTCGGTCCTTATGGAGAATGATGCCGCCCTAGGAACCCACTCCCGCTTGATGTAGTCGTAGTCGACGAGCGCGTCCAAAAGCGGGCTCAGCACGGAATTCGTCTCCGCATCCCGCTCGGCGATTAGGTGGTTGAAGCTTTTCGGGTCGCCCCCTATCGTCGAGTTCCAGACGCCGCCGACCCTGCCGTCCACATAGGGCTGACCTTTATAGGGCCTGGACACGGTGCGCTCCACCAGTGAATTCTGGTTCAGACGCCTGTACTCCTCGATTTCCTCCAGCGTCATCTCGGGAGCCTTGTAGCAGGACTGCAGGTGAAGAAGCGCAAAAATGGAAAGCGGGAGGAAAAAGCTCTTTTTCAAAATGAAAGACATATCAACATTCCGCCACAAACACAGTCAAAACACTCAGAACGACTTCCTCATCGAATCCTGCACGACATTGACCTTGGACACAATCTTGAAGTCGGGAAGCTCCAGCGAAAGTATGTCGATGGCCCTCTGGACCGAGGCGGAAAGACTAGAGACACCACGGAGGGTCACGACGTTGCCGTCCACGTCCGCCCTGAGGTTGTCGATTTCGATGCTGTAGGTGAAAATCAGCATGTTCACGATGTTCTGGGCAAGGGTCAGGACGTTGAGCTGCTCCTCGCCGTTCCGCTCCCTCTCCTCGTTGATTTGCGCGGCCGCATAGGCGGCTATGGCGTCAACGGCGGAGTCGATGTCCGTCTTGCCGGAATTCAACGTCATGTCGTAAAGGAAGAAATCTGAAAGATGCGCGTTGAAATAGCTCTTGTGGAAGCCCAGCTGGTGCCAATCAGCCTGCTTCACCGCCTTCTCAGCCTCCTTCAAGTCCGACTCGAAGAGCTTTGCAATCCGCTCGATTCTCGACCGCCTCTCCTCGACGATTCTTACAGAAACGCAGCTTTCGATTCCCTTCAATATCAGGAAGGAGCCGCGACCGACCACCACGCAGTTGCCCGAAGAGACCTCGGACATCATGGCGGTGCGGAGATAATAGAGATACTCGTCCTTGTACCTTGAGAGAGACGCCCAGAAGCCGGGCTTCATGCCGTCGAACTTCCTCATCATCTCCTCGGAACAGCCAAGCTCCAGGATTCTCTTTCTCAAAACCTTCCTGTCCACGAGCTTGTAGCCGAGTTTCCTTGCCAGAGCCTCGCAGATGTCGTCCCCCTTGGAACCGAACTGCCTAGAAACAGTGATTATCGCCATCTTGCCTCCAATTAATACATTCCAATTCTAACACATTATCCAAATTGATTTTCAATATTTCTACAAATGCCAGTTTCATGTAAAATACTTGAACCTACAAGCAAAATTCATGTAAGTTATTATCACTAAACAATCCCTAGTTTTTCACTAGACAATTGGGTAATTTCGGAGGCACAACATGTCACTTCTGGACATTCAGAATCTTTCAGTAAACATAGAAAAAAAACAAGTTCTCGACGGAGTGAACCTGAGCGTGGACGCGGGAGAGACGCACGTGCTCATGGGACCGAACGGGGCCGGAAAATCGACGCTCGGATACACGATAATGGGAAATCCGCGCTACACGGTCGCGGGCGGAAAAATCATCTTCGACGGAGAGGACATCACGGAGCTGTCGCCGGACAAGAGGGCGGCGAAGGGAATCTTCCTTTCGTTCCAGCAGCCGCTCGAAGTCCCCGGAATCACGCTGGAGTCGTTCATCAGGAACGCCCTGCAGCAGCAGACGGGGGAGCGCGTGAAGCTCTTCCAGTTCCAGAAGGAATTGAAGGCGACAATGAAGCTTTTGAACATGGACGAGTCATACGCCTCGCGCGACCTGAACGTGGGATTCTCGGGCGGAGAGAGGAAGAAGAGCGAAATCCTCCAGCTTTTGATGCTAAAGCCGAAGCTCGCGATTCTGGACGAGACCGACTCCGGGCTCGACGTGGACGCAGTGCGCACAGTGTCGAAGGGAATCGAGGAGTACCAGAAGAGGCAGAACGGAGCTCTCATCATCATCACCCACTCCACGAAAATCCTCGAGAGCCTGAGCGTGGACAAGACGCACGTCCTCGTGAAGGGAAAAATCGTCAAGGACTCGGACGGAACGCTCGTGCAGAAAATCAACGAAGAGGGATTCGAGCAGTTTTTGAGATAAGGGCGGAAAAAGCGGCGGAAAATTTATGGCAGAGAACAAAGACACGAACATAGAGAAAATCAACGACTCGGAATCCTCCCCCTACGACTTCAAGTACGAGGAGAAGGGATTCTACAGGAACAAGAAAGGCTTGACGGCGGAAATCGTCGCCAAGCTCTCGGACGACAAGAACGACCCCGACTGGATGAGGGAATTCAGGCAGAACGCCCTCAAAATCTACAACGAGCTGAAGGTTCCCGAATGGGGGCCGGACATTTCGGGGCTGAACATCGACGAAATCGCGACTTATGTGCGCCCGAACACGAAGATGCAGGGAAAGTGGGAGGACGTCCCGAACGACATCAAGGAGACGTTCGAGAAGCTCGGCATTCCCGAAGCAGAGAGGACAAGCCTCGCGGGCGTGGGAGCGCAGTACGACTCGGAACTGGTCTACCACAACCTGCAGGACGAAGTGGCGAAACAGGGCGTCATCTACACTGATTTTGAGAGCTCCCTCAGGGGCGAGTACGCCGACATGGTAAAGGAACACTTCATGCAGCTCGTGAAGCCGGGCGACCACAAATTCGCGGCGCTGCACGGAGCCGTCTGGTCGGGAGGAAGTTTCGTCTACGTCCCCAAGGGCGTGAAGGTCGCCATCCCCCTCCAGTCGTACTTCCGCTTGAACGCGAAGGGCGCGGGTCAGTTCGAGCACACGCTCATCATCGTGGACGAGGGGGCGGACGTGCACTTCATCGAGGGCTGCTCTGCTCCGAAGTACAACGTCGCGAACCTGCACGCCGGCTGCGTGGAGCTCTACGTGAAGAAGAACGCGCACCTTCGGTATTCCACCGTGGAGAACTGGTCCAAGAACATGTACAACCTCAACACGAAGAGGGCGCGCGTGGAGGAAGGCGGCTCGATTGAATGGGTCTCAGGCTCGTTCGGAAGCCACATCTCCTACCTATACCCCGAAAGCGACCTCGTGGGGAAAGGCGCGAGGGCTGAATTCACGGGCGTTACGTTCGCAGGAAAAGACCAGAATCTGGACACGGGCGCGAAAATGCTCCACCTCGCCCCGAACACAACGAGCGTCATAACGACGAAATCGCTCTCGAAATCGGGCGGAATCTCGACCTACAGGAGCGCAATCTACATCGACAAGAAGGCGACAGGCAGCAAGGCGTCCGTGTCGTGCGAAAGTCTCATGCTCGACAACATCTCGCGCTCGGACACGATTCCTGCAATGGACATCCACACGGACGAATGCGACGTGGGACACGAGGCGAAAATCGGGCGAATCTCGAACGACGCGGTGTTCTACCTGATGAGCAGAGGAATCAGCGAGGAGGAAGCGAGGACGATGATTGTAAGCGGCTTCGCGAACCCGGTCAGCAAGGAGCTTCCGCTTGAATACGCAGTGGAGATGAACAATCTCATCCGACTTGAAATGAAGGGGAACATGTGATGGCAAAAACAAAAACAAAACCGAACACGAACATAACACCCGCGCTGACGTGGACATGGCTCAAGATGAACGGCGCATCTGTCAATTTGAAAGAAATGCCGATTTCGACGGACGCAAAGACAGTCGAGAACAAAAATTCAAAAGATTCAGTCAATGTCGAATCTACGGGGCTGAACACAAAAATAGAAGCAAAAAGCGCAGTCCAGACTCCGATTCTGCTCCACTACGAATTCGAGGACGGAAAAAGATATTCTGGCGAGCAGACAGTTACGGCTGAAGAGAACGCGGAAGTCACAGTCATAATGGACTACACGAGTGAGAAAAATGCGGGCGGAATCTCGGAAATCAAGACGAAGCTGATTGCAAAGCCGTACTCGAAGATTCACCTCGTGAAAGTCCAGCTCCTCGGAGGCGGATTCACGCAAATCGACGACACGCAATGCGAGGCGGACGAGAACGCATTCATCGACGTTACGCAGATTGAGCTTGGCGGCAAGGACGTTTACGCGCAGGTGAAAGCTGAGCTGAACGGATACAAGTCAAAGTTCAAATCCGACACGGCGTACATCGCAAAAGAAAACCAGCTGCTCGACATGAACTATGCCGTGAACCATCATGGCGCGGACACCGACACGAAAATGCACGCAAAAGGCGTCGTTGACGGAAACGCAACGAAAGTCTACAGGGGAACAATCGACTTCAAGAACGGATG
>CAMHLH010000144.1 GCA_946185925.1 uncultured Treponema sp. | reverse complement strand
TTTTACGAATATTGTGTTGAATAAGAAAATGAGCAAATGCGTGAAGTTGCTTTTAAGTGGCGCCAACAAAAGAGGAGCCTCATGAAAGTTTTAGAATTGAACCAGATTCACATAGATGAAAACTATATTTACTATCGACGAAATTATACTGCTCAGGCAAAATTGGAACTGCTTTCAAAATCTCTTGAGGCAAACATATCTTTCACGATAGAAACAAATCCATTCGGCGACAAGATAATCTACGTCGATTTGGCGCCTGGAACAAATTTGGACTATCCGTTGATTCCTGTAAAATCCGCACTCAAAACATACATACTCACGTTGGACAACGAAGGCAAACTGCCATGCGCCTGAACTTGACGACAAAATCCGCAGACGAGACAATCGAGTTGGGCAAGAAGCTCGGCTCGATGCTGAAAGGCGGTGAAATAATAGCGATGCAGGGAACTTTGGCGGCCGGAAAAACGACAATAACAAAAGGCATAGCCCAGGCTCTCGGCATAAAGGACACCATAACAAGCCCTACTTTCTGCTTGATTTCGGAATACGAAGGAAAAATCCCCCTCTACCACATGGACGTATATCGACTGGACGGCGGAGAGGATTTCATAAACCTAGGCGTGGAAGACATGATTTACGGAAAGGGAGTCTCCATAATCGAATGGAGCGAGAAAGTCATGTCCGAACTTCCCAAAAAAACGATAATTCTCAGAATAGAACCAGTGGAAAACACGACGGAGAGAAAAATCACAATAGAAAATTGGCCACATGGAGAAATAAAATGAAATCACTAGCGATAGATTCTGCCGCTTCCTGCATGGTAATCGCCTCAAGAAACGACGACCTGACGGCGACACTTTCGCTCGACATCGGAATGAAGCAGTCGCAGAAAATACTTCCGGCAATAGACTATGTTTTAAAGCAGCTGGACATGACTCCGGCCGACTTGGATTTCACGGCACTGACAGCGGGACCGGGGACCTTCACAGGCTTACGGCTGGCCTTCTCCGCCCTGAAAGCCATAGAACTCGCCCACGATGTCCCCATCTACGGAATTCCATCGCTCGACGCATACGCTTTTCCATTCAGAAATTTCGGGGGGACAGTGGTTTCTGTAATAGACGCGAAGAAGGACCAGTTTTTCGCGGCTGTCTATAAGGACGGAAGCTGCATTCTCGAAGCAGAGGACACGACGGTCGAAAGAATCCGAGATTTTCTGAATTCATGCGACACTGAAAATGCGATTGTAGTCGGGCCGGATGCAGGGATATTTTCAGAAGCACTGAAGGAAGCCGGGTACAAGAGCGCAAAGCACCTTCCATTCCAGCCGAATGCGACGGAATCGCTCTTCGCAATCGCAGAGGAAATGATTGAGCAAAAAAAAGAGCCGCTCAAAGATTATGACGGCCCAATTTATCTGCGAAAAAGCGAAGCTGAAATCGCACTTGAGAACAAGTAGGATTCCCTATTTTTTCCCGAACAATTTCGAGAGAACATCCAACGACGGAGCAACAGCCGCAGCGGCCGCCGCTTCGTTCTGGCGCTGGATGTCATCGAAAACTTCCTGCCTGAAGACTTTGACATTCTTTGGAGCTTCGACACCGATTTTTACCTGATCGCCCGAAATTCCAATCAAAGTTATGGTGATGTCTGTCCCTATTTTTATTTTCTCATCAACTTTTCTTGAAAGTATAAGCATCTAGGTCTCCTAAAATCATTTCTTTGTTGTCGACTTGAGCGCGTTAACGATGTTGAATTTCGTCGTCCATTTCGAATCAGAAAGAATCGCCTGAATGGCACTGTTGTTCTTGCTGTTTATAACCACAGGTCCCTGCAAATTGGCAGTCACAGGACCACCATCGCCAGGAACGGTAACAATCGAGTAAACAACCACATCAGCAGGTGAGACAACGCCAATCTCAAGAAGAGTCTTGTCGTCGACATCAATCTCATAGCCGTCGGCGACTGTGAACGGGTCTATCAAAAGGAAGGCAAGATTCTTCTCCTCAAGAGACTGCATCCAAATGAACGGCCTGTACTCAGCCTCTATGAGAGCATAACTGTGATAATCCTCGAATCCGAAAAGTCCCGCCGGGAAATTTATAATCTTGTCCCTGTCGACCATGATTTTTCCCATAGTTTTTGTGTTTACTTCAACTTTGTTGTTTTCCATTTTTCCACTCACCATTTATGTTATTAAAGAAGCACCAAAAGCTCATCTCATGTAGTTTAGAAGAGAAGAAGAATAAATTTTGCTGGCCGAATGAAGTGTAGCATTCTGGACCTGCTCAAGAGCCTTCTCATCCGTTATGGCCTTCGTTATGTCCAAATCCCCTTCGCGGGAAATCTGTTTGTTGACATTGAGTGCCACAGAAGAATTTCTCGCGATGTCCTTCTCAAGACGCTCGTACTCGGAACCACTCTTCGCCAATCTGTTCACAAGAGTGTTGATTCCGCTGTCGATTCCCATCAAGGCCCGACCTCCGACCGTCTCCGAATCGCCCGCGAACATAGCGTTGCGCAGCGTTATCACCGCGTCGAAAAGAGAGCCGCCCGAAACGCGGACACTGTCACCAAGGTTGTAAGGAGGGTGCTGGGTCGAATCCTTTATTATGCCAAGCTCGTTCAACGCACTTCCGCTCAAGTCCTCAAGCCAAATCTGATGTGCATCCGTGGTCGAAAGATTGAGACCGTTGGACACAGGATCCACAGAAGCCTTGACGGAAAGACCGCTGGCATTGATTTTCGATACAAGGGAATAGACATTGTCGCCAGCATCGATATAGATGTTCAAACCATCGACACGGATGACAGAATCCTCCTGGGCCTGCCAGTCGGACGCGTCGCGGCCGCCGAATATGCGCTGGTTTTCAGCCCAGAAAGTGCGGCTTCCAACATTGTCGACATCGACATACTTGTTCTCGTCAATCTCGACTTTGTTCTGTTCGATTGAGCCATTGTAGCGGACAGCTGATATCACAGGGTACGAAGCCCCCTTCACAGCCCCCATGTCCGCATCAAACGCCTGGATGTTCGTGTTCGTGCCCGCAAAAATAGAAGTTCCATCAGGACCGACGGCATTCGCATTCTGCAGAAGCTCGCCCAAAAGTTCGTTGACCTCCACGGCCATGTTGCGCAAGTCTTCGGCTGTGTTTATTCCGTTCGCACCTTGAACGGCAAGCTCGCGGACACGCTGCATGACTTCGAGAGTGTTCTGCATGTAGCCTTCCCGGTATTGGAACTGGTCGGTCAAGGTCTGGGCGTTCTTTTCAAAATTATTCACACGGGTGAGATAAGACTGATATTTTACAAGCCTTCCAGCCGCAAGCGGATCGTCGCGAAGATTGTTTATCCTTGATTGCGTTCCAATCTGATTGTCAATTTTCGCTTTCTCGATTTCCTGTCTGCGCAGATTGTTCTGAGTCTGTCTGTTGTTGTACTGACTGCTGATTCTTGTCGGCATATTATTCCCCTACTTTTACTATCGGTCTCAAATCGACTTTCATGAACTTTCTTAAAAATTCAAGTCAAAACCGAAGAAATCAAACTCCAAGTCTGTTTATCACAGTGTCAAGCATCTGATCCACAACAGAAACGAATTTAGCGGCTGCGTTGTATCCATGCTGGAATTTGATGATGTCCGCAAGCTCCTCATCGATATTGACACCGCTTATCGAATCGCGAAGGCCGCGGAGGTCGTTCATGATTGTGTTCTGGCTAAGATAGTTCGTCTCCGCCTGCTCGCCCTTCAAACCGACATTCGTCACGGAATTGGCGAAATAGTCATCGAAAGTCCTGTCCTTTCCAATCATCACATAAGTGTTCCTTATAGAAGCGATTTCTACAGCCGCGCGGCCGTCTCCGACCAACGCCCTCTGCCTGACTGGATATGCGGCGGCTACGCTGAGAACATCCTTCTTGACATCCTGGTTCACAGCGATGTATGCGGAAGGATTAGTCACCGGAGAAACAGAGAACTGGGCACTGTCGCGCAAAGTGTTGACAGCGTTCGCCGTGTCGAAATTGTATGCGCCCTCCGCCCCACTCATTGAAAGAATGCCCGAATAACCAGTGAGAAACATGCCCGAATCCTCCACGTGGCGGATTACAAAATCAGGATTAGACGGATCGGCGGCAGTCGTCGCCTTCAACACAAGGTGATTGTTTCTGTCAAGATAAGCCTTGACCTCTCCATCAGAATCATTGATTCTCGCAATCACTTCCTCGATTGTGTCTGTCGCGTGATATGGAACCGTTATGTTTCCGCTCTTTCCTGAAAGGACCATCTCGCCCTCAAGCCCGACCTTTTCCTGTGGATTCAAAGCGTTTGTTCCAGTGAATCGGAAAATGTACGAAGAATCGTCCGTTCCATCGCCGTTCCTGTCGTAATTTCCATTAGTGTCGGTAACGAACGGCTGCTGGCTGAAGAAATCGATTCCTGTCACATTGTTCGCGCCGACTGCGTTTCTGTGGACATCGTTCACCAAATCCACGAAATTCATCGTCATAGTGTTGAGGGACTGAATCTCGTTTCTGACATCCACATCGCGAAGCTCAATCAACGCTCCGAGCGAGCCACCGGAAATCTGGGCGGCATCGCGGGTGTCGGCCCAAACGACCTTGCTGTAGCCATTGTTGTCGGTCATGGCCTCAACATCGAAGCCCCTTGCTATTTTTCCCTGGACAAGAATATGCCCGTCAAGGTGAACCATGAATTCGTCTGAATCGCGGTTGTCAGTTGTAATGTTCACGATTTTCGAAAGGTCGTCTATGAGCAAATCGCGCCTATCGAGCAAGTCGTTCGGATTGTCTCCGACAGCCTTGGATTTTACAATCTCCTCATTCAAGGAAGCAATCTGCTTTGTGAGGTTGTTGACCTGCTTTACAGAACCTTCTATGTCGCCGTTTATGAGAGTCCCGACTCCTGCCAAGCTCTTGAATCTCTGTTGAATCGACTCCGCCAACGACTCTCCGCGTGTAACTACGGCCTGGCGGGCGGCTTGACTCTCAGGATAAACAGAGAGTTCCTGCCATCCCTGCCAATATTTGTCCATGTTGCCGCGAACAGATATCTCCTCCGGTTCATTGTAGATATCTTCTATCATAGAATAGTACTTGTCGCGGGTTTCCCAATAAGTCTCCCTGTTGCTCTGGGCCACAATTCTCTGGTCGAGAAGCTCATCGCGGAGACGGGTGACGCTTTCAATCGAAGTCCCCTGCCCCAACTGGCCCGGTGTTTCCGCGCGCGACAAATCCGGCCTGTACAGAGGATCTGTTGCCTTGACCTGAACTCTCTGGCGCGAATAGCCTTCAGTGTCCGCGTTAGAAATATTGTGACCTGCGGTTGAAATCTGCTGGGTATGGGCCATCAAACTTCTTTTTCCAATTTCGATGTTTCCAAAAGTGCTAGACATATATCGATATCCTCCGATTTTTTTCTACAAACTTATATTCACTGCGACACCGCTCAATTCAGGCCGCACTATTTTTCCATTTTTTGAATAAAGAACATTTCGCCTCTGCGGAACCACAGAATCGAAAACCCCCTGAAGGAACTTCCTCGTAGTTGAAATGTACTCGTTCAAGGCGTTGTTCTCAATTTTCGACCGCTGAAGCTTTCCCCTGACTTCCGTAAGGACTGGCGAAAAATCAGAATCGGTCCTCATGTCAATCAACTCGCACAAAGTTTCCCTCTCCTCCTCCAAAGCCGCGAACGTGTCGCTCAAATCCTGAAGGGCGGAAAGTTTTTCGTTCAAGCTCTCCCAATTTTTTTCGCGGACGAAGTTGTGTAGTTCCGTCTGTGTCTCAAGAATCTTGTCCAGAAGTTCGTTTTCTCGCTGCATGACATCGATGAGACACTTTTTGCTTTCAACGATGTCTGGAGGAACTCCCATGTCCTCAAGGAATTTTCCAACAGAAGCAGGATCCAGAGGATTGAAGTCGGCCGCTATGTTTTCAGAATCAGCGGAAGAAGAATCTTCAGAAAGATTCTCTTCATCAGCCTCCAATCCGCCAGCCCCACCTGAGGCATCAACGTGGGAATCGGCGTCTTCAAACTTCCCAGCAGATTCGGTCTGTTCGGCAATCACAGCCTCGTCTTCACCAGCAGAGTCCGCCTCATCGTCTGAAGTCTCGTCCAACGGCTCGACAGGCGGCACCGAGACGGGCTCCAAAACAGCCACTGGAGCAGCAGAGTCCACAAGCTCAGTTTTTTCGGCTTCAGACACAGAAAACTCTTCGACGGGCTGTTCCGGAGCAGAAACCGAAATAGCCTCCACGACATCAGGAGAAGCCGACGGCTCAATGCCGGAATCTTTTTTTTCGGCAGTTTCAGGAGCGGCATTCACCACAGTGCCAGCATCGGAAACCTCTTCAGAAATATTCTCTGGAGGAACGGCTTCAACAGACTTCTTCGGCTCATCCTCATCCAAATCATCAAGCTGAGCAACAACGTCATCGAAAGAAAAATCTGAATCTCCATCCGCCATCATCGACCCCTCAAGAAAAAGTTCTACTCTATAAGTTTCGGCTTTTTCGCAGCAAAAATTGAATATATTTTGAAATCCAAAACACCTGTGAAAAAAAATCAAAATTTTATAATTTTTCGCTTGACAATCAAATCAATCTCGGTATATAGTTTTCTTCATCA
>CAMHLH010000143.1 GCA_946185925.1 uncultured Treponema sp. | reverse complement strand
CAATCTGGAAATACTTGTCGAATCCGGAGACCATCAAAAGCTGCTTGTAGAGCTGCGGCGACTGCGGAAGAGAGTAGAATTTTCCAGGATGGACGCGGCTTGGTACGAGGTAGTCGCGCGCGCCTTCCGGTGTGGACTTGATGAACGTCGGTGTCTCGATTTCGAGAAAGCCCTTTGACGTGAGGTATTCCCTTGTGGCGAAAGTGACCTGTGAGCGGAGGATGATGTTCTTCTGCATAGGTTCTCGCCTCAAGTCGAGGTAGCGGTACTTCAAGCGGATTTCCTCTGCCGGGAGCACGATTGAGCCGTCCTTCTGCCTCACTTCGTCAATCTGGAACGGAAGCACTTCTGAAGTCGTGAAAATCTCGATTTCCTCAGCCTCGACTTCGATTTCTCCTGTGGCCATGTCCTTGTTCACGTCCTTTTCCGAACGGGCCGCTACGACACCCTTTATTGCCACGCAGTATTCTGATTTCAATGTTGAAGCGATTTTCTTTACATCGTCCGAAGCCTTGTCTCCGACTACGACCTGCGTGAGACCGTATCTGTCACGAAGAAGTATGAATGAAAGTCCGCCGAGCAGGCGGTTCCTGTGGACCCAACCGTTCAAAACGACTGTCTTTCCAACATCTGCCTTGCGGAGGTCGCCGCAAGTGACTGTTCTTTTTGAGTTTTCCATAGATTAGAAACCTTCGATTAAAAATAAAATTTGACTTCAATTCTAATGATAAAAAAGTCTTTCCTCAACGAACATGTTGCCGTTGTCCGTTTGTGTCCTAAGAATTGCTGGTTGGCAGCAACATCGCTGAGAATCGCGGGGGCGATTCTCGCGCACGGGTGCTGCCGTTGTCCTTTTTAGTCCTAAGAATTGCTGGTTGGATGCAACATCGCAGAGAATCGCAGGGCGATTCTCGCGCATGGCTGCCGTTGTCCTTGTGAGTTCTAAGCATTGTTGGTTTGCTGCAACATTGCCGAGAATTGCAGGCGCAATTCTCGCGCACGGGTGCTGCCGTTGTCTTTTTAAGTCCTAAGAATTGCTGGTTGGCAGCAACATCGTAATTAGAAATATTCTCAATAATGATGATTTCTATTTTTTATCAATTAGACTAGGCTAACGTGAGTTAAATTCAATTAACAAATCTGAAATTCAAATTTGCTGAAAATAAGGAGAACGAAATGGCAAAAACAACAATCGTCAAAGTCATCGGTCGTGAAATCATCGACTCTCGCGGAAATCCGACAGTGGAGGCAGAAGTGCATTTGGAGGACGGAACAGTGGCTCTGGGCGCGGCTCCGTCTGGAGCGTCGACCGGAGAATTCGAGGCGCTTGAACTTCGCGATGGAGACAAGTCCAAGTTCGGCGGAAAGGGCGTCTCCAAGGCCGTGAACAACGTGAACACAATCATCAACGACGCCGTGAAGGGGCTGGACGCGCAGGACGTGTACGCTGTGGACGGCGCGATGCTCAAGGCCGACGGAACGAAGGACAAGTCCAAGCTCGGCGCGAACGCCATCCTCGCGGTCTCAATCGCTTCCGCGCGCGCCGCTTCGGTCTCGCTCGGGCTTCCGCTCTACCGCTTCCTCGGTGGCGTTCAGGGAACGAAGCTTCCAGTGCCTATGATGAACATCCTGAACGGCGGAGCGCACGCTGATTCTGCCGTGGACACCCAGGAATTCATGATTATGCCGGCCGGCGCGCCTTCGTTCAAAGAGGGGCTTCGCTGGTGCACGGAGGTCTTCCACAAGCTCCAGTCCATCATCAAGGCGATGGGCGACGTCACTGCCGTGGGCGACGAGGGCGGATTCGCTCCTAACAAGCTCAAGTCGGACGAGGAGGCAATCGAAAAAATCCTTGAGGCAATCAAGGCCGCAGGTTTCGAGCCTGGAAAGGACTTCTTCATCGCGATGGACGCCGCCTCTTCCGAGTGGAAGTCCGAGAAGGGCAAGGGCTTCTACCACCAGCCGAAATCCGGGCGGGACTTCACGACAGACGAGCTCATCGACCACTGGGAGAAACTCGTGGACAAGTATCCGATTGTTTCGATTGAGGACGGACTTGACGAGGAGGACTGGGAAGGCTGGCAGAAGATGACTTCAAGGCTTGGAAAGAAAGTGCAGCTCGTTGGCGACGACCTTTTCGTCACGAACACGGAGCGTCTCTCAAAGGGAATCTCTTTGGGCGCGGGAAATTCAATCCTCATCAAACTCAACCAGATTGGCTCCGTCTCCGAGACTCTGGAGGCGATAAAGATGGCGCACAAAGCCGGCTACACGGCGATTTCCTCACACCGCTCAGGCGAGACCGAGGACACGACAATCGCCGACCTCGCCGTCGCCTTGAACACCTGCCAGATAAAGACGGGCGCCCCAAGCCGCTCCGAGCGCGTCGCGAAGTACAACCGCCTCCTCAGAATCGAAGAGGAATTGGGAACTGCCGCCTGCTACCCAGGAAAAGGCGCTTTCAACATAAAGAAATAGCGCTTGTTTTTTTTGCTATAGCAAGTAATTATCACATAAACGGGGATGTCGTTGGGCATCCCTGTTTTTTATTTTCTGCAAAATCTGGAAGAATATTTTGTTATATTTTCATTTGCAGCCAAGCAGCAAAGCCTAGGACTAATTCGGCTCTTAGCAGCCAATGCGCGAGAATTGCCCTGCAATTCTCAGCGACGCTGCATCCAACTAGCAAGGCCTAGGACTCATAAGGTTCCTAGCAGCAAAATGCGCGAGAATTGCCCTGCAATTCTCAGCGACGCTGCAGCCAATCAGCAATTTCTTAGAACTCAAACGGACCCCGGCAGCGTGTATTCATAAGGAGTTTCCTGGTAGACGTAGTAGTTCAACCAGTTGGAGAAGAAGAGGTGGGCGGTGCTGCGCCACTTGTTCAGCGGCTTTTTGGTCGGGTCGTCGCCTGGAAAATAGTTTATCGGCAGTTCTATCGGCAGGTTCTTTTCCTTGTCGCGCCAGTATTCGTTCGAGAGCGTCTCGGTGTCGTACTCCAGATGGCCCATCATGTATATCGAGCGGTTGTCGCGCGACTTGCAGAGTGTCACGTCCGACCATTCGTTCTCGGCTATCATCGTCAAATCGCTTATCTTCTGTATGGCAGATTTTGAGACCGTCGTGTGCCTCGATGTCGGAACCGGGAACAAATCGTCGAAGCCCCTCAGAATCGGCTCCCTCTCTATCAGTTTGTGGTTCATGAAGATTCCGAACATCTTCTTGTCCAGAAGGTGCTTTTTTATGCCGTAGTTGTGGTAGAGCCCGGCCTGCGCGCCCCAGCAGATGTGCAGGGTTGAGAAGACGTTCTCTCGCGCGTAGTCCATTATGTCGCAGAGTTCGCTCCAGTAGTCCACGTCCTCGAACGGCATCTGCTCAACAGGCGCGCCCGTTATTATCATTCCGTCGTATTTGTGCCTGAAAATCTCTCTTGAGGGAATGTAGAAGCGGGAAAGATGCTCCTCGCTCGTGTGCGTGGACTCGTGTCCCTCCATCCTCACCAGCGAAATGTCGATTTGGAGCGGAGTGTTTCCCAGCAGTCTGAGAAGCTGCGTCTCCGTCGTCTCCTTGGTCGGCATCAAGTTGATTATGGCGATTTTGAGCGGACGGATGTCCTGCGTGGCGGCTCTGTTCTCCGTCATCACGAAAATGTTCTCGTTTTCGAGTACGCTTCTGGCTGGCAAATCTGACTGAATCTTTATAGGCATGAAGCCTAGTATAGTAAATGGAAGTGAATTTTGCTATATTGTGATTTCATGAGCTCATCAAAAGAAAGACAAAACGCTATAAAGAGACTCAAGAGCTTTCTTTTCTCATCAAAGACGGATTTGAAATCATTCAGAGAAAAAATAGACGAAGAGTTTTATGAAGTGCACCTGCCGAACGGTGTGGAAGTTGAAGAGAAAACTTATGGAAGTGTTCCGTGCGATGTCTTGAAGCCGGAAATGTACTCCAAGAAGAGATTGATGATTTACATCCACGGCGGCGTTTTCATAGCCGGTTCGAGGGCTGCTTACCGTTCGTTTGTATCGTCCTTGGCAAACGCCTGCTCCTGCGTCGCAATCGTCCCGGAATTCCGCCTGGCTCCAAGCCATCCGTTTCCGTTCTCGGTAAACGACGTGCAGGATGTCTTCACTGGAATCTACAACGAATATTCGTCAGAGCTTTACGATTTGGACGAGTTCGAGACCAACCTGCCGGAGATAATCTTGGCTGCGGATTCGAGCGGAGCGTCCATCGCTTTGGGCTTCATGCTCAACCTCAAGCCGAATTTCAGGAAGGCTATTTCCAGAATCGTGCTTCTTAGCCCCTGGCTCGATGTCTCCGAGGACAATCCAAAGCTCTCTCAGAAAAAAGGCGGGGACGAGGTTTTCACATCCGAGTCCGTCCGTCTTTGCGTGGAAAGCTACGCCACAGTCGAAAAAAGGAACACGCCTCTTGTTTCCGCGGCTCTCGCCCGCCCGGAGGAATTCCAGAACTTTCCGCCTGTCTACATCCAGGCCGGGGAAAAAGAGATGTTCCTTGAAGAGTGCGTTGAATTCGACAGGCTCCTCACAAAGGCAGGAATCAACTGTATGCTCGATGTCTGGCCGAAGATGATGAGCCTTTTCCAGCTAACGGACGACTGCCTTGCCGAATCGCATCTGGCGGTGGAGAAAATCGGAAAAATCATAGTGAGGCACATAATCGAAGAGCATGCGCCTTTGGAAGAACCGGAAGAATCGAAGAAATAGCTATTTATGGAGGAAAAACATGGAACTCGTATGCCCTGCCGGAAACGTCGACAAACTCGCCTACGCCTACAATTACGGAGCCGATACCGCCTATATCGGACTTAAACGCTTCTCTCTCAGAATCAAGGCTGACAACTTCTACGACGACGAGTACAAGAGGGTCATCGACCTCAAAAAGAAATATCCAAACAAGCGCCTCTTTTGCGCCTTGAACATCGCTTTCCACAATCATGATTTGGAGCAGTTCTACAAGAACATCGACTATTTCCACGAGTATCCAATCGATGCGTTCATCGTGCAGGATTTGGGCGTCGTGAGGTTTTTGCAGAAGGAATTTCCTGGAACCCACCTCCATCTTTCGACCCAGGCTTCGTGCATGAACAAGGAAGCTGTCAAGATGTACCGCGACCTCGGCTTCAAGCGCGTCGTACTCGGCCGCGAGGTCACTCTCGATGAAATCAGGAAGATAAAGGACGAGGTTCCAGACATGGAGCTCGAGTGCTTCGCCCACGGAGCCATGTGCATCGCCTATTCGGGCCGCTGCCTCATGAGCGCGTACCTCACCGGCCGTTCCGCCCAGTCGGGTTTCTGCTCGCAGACTTGCAGGTGGGATTTCGACGTTGGCACCCAGAAGTCCGCTTCCGATAGACTCCGTCTTGCGGAATTGAACGAGAAGGGCGGTGTCCTGAGCGCGTCCGACGCGAAACTCGTCGCCCAGTCGGGAATCCTCACGCTTGAGGAGCACCAGAGGAGGGGGGAATTCTTCCCTGTCTTCGAGGGCGATGATTTCACGGCAGTTCTCTCTTCAAAAGACTTGTGCATGATAAACAACCTCAAGGACATGAGGGACGCGGGGGTTGACGCGATAAAAGTGGAGGGGCGCATGAAGTCCGTCTACTACGTCGCCATGGTCGCCCGCGCATACAGAAAAGCGCTTGACGCTTTGGACGGGAAGATATCGGAAGCGGAGGCAAGACCTTTCATGGACGCTCTGGGCGAGGTCGCGCACAGGGAAAGCACGACCGGCTTCTACTACAACCGCGGCGACGCCGACAAGACCACAATCGGAGCGTCCGATTCCCCGTACATGCTGGCCGCCACAATCGAGGGCAGTCTCGACTCTGAAAGCGTCTTGAGCGCGGGAGAGAAGCTCGTCGCCGATAGAAACGCCGAAATCGAAGCCATGCACCCGAACGCAAGGGCCGCCGTCCTCCGCGACCTTGAGAAGCACCCGGAAAAAGTCGTCAGGACTGTCACCCGTAGAAGCGGCTGGAAAGTCTACAAGCTCAACGCGCTCAACAAAATCGATTCGGGTTCCGACCTTGAAATCATCTCCCCCACAATCCTTTCAAAAATCGTGAAGGGAAGCGAATACGAATTCGTCAATCCTGTGACCGGCGAGAAGCTCGACTGGGTGAACGCCGACCACGAGTGCGCGATATACACTGACCTTGAATTGGAGGAGGGGACCCTCGTCCGCATGAAGGACCCGGATTTTGTCGAGGGAAAAATCCGAGACACTGGCAGGTGATGATGGCTGACGCGAGAAGAGTTGCGCTTCCTGTCCTGTTCCTGCTTTTTGCCGCCGCGTCGGTTTTCGGTTTGGAGAAGCCCGAGCAGTTTGCGCAGGTGGATTTCACCTACGCCTTCGACCAGGGCTACGAGGGCGGCACCGACATGTTCTCGGCGGAGTACGGCGCGTTCTGGGAGCAGACGAAGCTTCTGGCGGGAGTGCAGGCCAATTCGGATGTCTGCGACTTCACGGTTGGGGGCGCGTTTTTTCCGAGCCTCTTCAATCTGGAGTCTGCAAGAAAGAAGTTCTATTTCGGAGTGTGCGGAATCTACCATTTCCAACGGCAGGGCGCGATTGCGAGCGAGAACGACTTCCTTTTGACAGGCGACTTCAATTTGTTCTGC
>CAMHLH010000142.1 GCA_946185925.1 uncultured Treponema sp. | reverse complement strand
GTTTGTAACAGACATAGAACTAGTTGCCATATCTAATGTTCTTAGAGTCCCTGTTTTAAAACTGTTGGAAAAACAAGAAAGCACGAATGACAACAATTCCATAGTTTAAACATCACCTTTGGCAGGCATTTGTTGCCAGTTTATGCACAAATGGCAGTATCGTAAAAGTTTTATCTTCCAAAAGCCAAAAAGAAAATATCAATCGACTGCCTCATCATCCTGGACGAGAAATACAGGGACGACTTCAACGAGCGCAAGGCGAGGGAACTCAAGGGCATCAAAAAGACCGAGGAGACAAGCGAGCTTTTGAACGCGGTAGAGGGGATGAAGTGGGAACGAGGCAGAAGCTTTTAAAAAATGACAATCCGTAGAAAACTCTCCATCATTTTGACAGTGGCAGTATTTCTCGCCGCTTGGACGCTCTACTCGTGGCTACCTGCCGTCGAGCGGATTTCGATAGACTCGCCGAAGGTCGGCTCTGGAAAAGTGCGGATTGCGCTCATAACAGACCTGCATTCGTGCTGGTACGGAAGAGAACAGGGGCAGATTTTCAGCAAAATCGAGAGGGAGAAACCCGACATCGCAGTTCTTTCGGGAGACATATTCGACGACAAAATTCCAGACGAAAATGCGAAAATTCTGCTCGAACGACTTGCGGAAATATGTCCGTGCTTTTATGTAACTGGAAACCACGAACTGTGGAGCGGAAGAGTTCGAGAGATGAAAGATTATGTGCAGAGCATCGGCGTGACCGTGTTGTCCGGTAATTGCAGAAGCATAAGCGTGAACGGTGCTGAAATCGATGTCTGCGGAGTTGACGACCCGTTCTATATGGAAGAATCCGAATGGAAAAAGCAGATTGACAGCGCGTTTTCAAAGACGAGCGAATCACACCTGAAAATTCTCGCAAGCCACAGACCCGAAAGAACGAAAATCTATGGGCAATATGATTTTGATTTGATTCTTGCGGGACACGCACATGCAGGGCAAATCAGAATTCCATTTTTGAACAGAGGATTGTATGCGCCCGACCAGGGATTTTTCGCAAAATATGTGAACGGACCTTACAAACAGCCAAACGGAAGCGTACTAGTAGTGAGCCGCGGACTTGCGCGGGAAAGCACTCCGCTTCCGAGGTTTTTCAACCGCCCGGAAATCGCGATTGTCGAAGTCGAGTAGGCAACATTCGGCTTCCGAATCAGCTTGCTTTCCAGAGGATTCTTGTGGCAACCTGCCCCCCGAACTTTGCCTTGAACAGGAGTCCGAAATCCTTTCATAAATTCACTCGCCAATTCTCAACTCTCCACTCAACACTCCGCCTCGCCGTCCGAGCACTTCACGCTCGTTGCGGGAACGCCGTTGTGCCAGCCGATGTATTTTTCCACAGTATTCCACTGAGCCACCGTTCCGCTGAACGCCACTGACGTAAGCGACGTGCAGCCACTGAACGCCTCGTAGCCGATTTTCGTGACGCTGGGCGGAATCACCACCGACGAAAGCGACGTGCAACAATAGAACGCCCAATTGCCGATTTCCGTGACGCTTGACGGAATCACAACCGACGAAAGCGACTCGCAACCATAGAACGCATACTCGCCGATTGCCGTGACGCCGGGCGGAATCACCACCGACGTAAGCGACGTGCAGTCATAGAACGCTGACTCTCCGATTTCCGTGACGCTCGACGGAATCACCACAGACTCAAGCGACTCGCATTCCATGAACGCCCAGACGCCGATTTTTGTGATGCCGAACAATGCTATAGTCTTTACGCCATCATAGTTCATTGCTCTCAATTCACCCGCGACAAAAAGATTCAGAAAGCCGCAGGAATCCGCTTTGAGCGTCATGTTCTCAGCCTTCTTCGCAGAAATCTCGGCAAGTGGAAGTCCCTGCTCTGTTATCTCAGCAAAAATATCCGCGCCGTTTTTTGACGAGTCAGAAAAGGCTTCAATCACTTTTTTGATTTTTGGAAGACAGTTCGACGAATCCTCTCCAAGCTTGAACACGCCTGCGTTCTTGCCGATTTTTACAAAAACGGTGGTAGCGCTATTCGTGTTTGAGAGAATATCGAACGAAGAATCCGACACGCCCTTAAGCAGCGATGACAGCACGGCGGTCTCACATGCCTTATTGATTTCTGCAATCTTTTTTTCTTTCGCAATTTCCATACTGTTCAAGTGCATTCTAAGCTCCGGGTTTCGTTTTACCGCCTTGTATGTGCGGCTGCCCTCCGTGCAGACGATTTCATAGTTCACATCCGCCTTGTTCAGACTGTCGAACCATTCGGATGGCACTTCTTCAAAGTCGTCCCC
Organism: uncultured Treponema sp.; assembly: GCA_946185925.1. Lineage (GTDB taxonomy): Bacteria > Spirochaetota > Spirochaetia > Treponematales > Treponemataceae > Treponema_D. The sequence continues at coordinate 4,406 of CAMHLH010000142.1, read as the reverse complement.
AAGCGTCACCGACTTGCAACCATAGAACGCACAACTGTCGATTTTCGTGACGCTTGACGGAATCACCACAGACTCAAGCGACTCGCATCCCATGAACGCACAATTGCCGATTTCCGTGACGCCGTCGGGAATTTTTATTGAGTCGCTCTGACTTGTGCAATATAGAACTACATTCTCTTTGATTGCACATCCGTTCTCTATCGTGAGGAGAGGATGCGAAAGCTCATCGATGTTGCAGCCATGGAACGCATAAACACCAATTTTCGTGACGCTCGGCGGAATCACAACCGACGTAAGCGATGTACAATCCGAGAACGCCTGCGTGCCGATTTCCGTGACGCTCGACGGAATCACCACAGACTCAAGCGACTCGCAGCAAAAGAACGCCTGCGTGCCGATTTTTGTGACGCTCGACGGAATCTCAACCGACGTAAGCGACGTGCAACCATAGAACGCCATCTCGCCGATTTCCGTGACGCCGTCGGGAATTTCCACGCTCGTTGCACTCTTGTCCGTGCATTCTTCCAGCACACCGTCTTCAATTACAAAAATATCTGCCATTGTTTTATTTTCCTCTATTTGTCATGCTGAACTGTATTTTCCGCTGGAAAATACTTTCAGCATCTGTGTTCATTTAGGTCATTTCGACTACGCTCAATGACCAGTCGGTTGCTGAGCGTAGCCGAAGCATCTCTACAGCTCCGCCTCGCCATCCGCGCACTTCACGACAGCGAAATTGCACCACTTGTGCCAGTTCTTGCCTTTTTCCACCGATTTCCATTGAGATACAGTTCCCGCAAACTCAAGGGAGGAAAGATTGTGGCAGCCGAAGAAGGTGAATGGTCCAATGTCGACTATGCTTTTGGGAAGTTTCACGCTTTTGAGGCTGAAGCAGTTCTTGAACACGCCTTTTTGCTCATTTTCAAAAGGGCCTCTGTAAATTACTCCTATTATCGCATTGTCGTAACCGTCCTCAAAAAAGTCGGCGCAAATTCGCTCGACACCCTCGTCCAAAACAACGCTTTCGATGTCTTTGTTCAGGCACGCACACAAGACGCCCGCCTTAAAAAACAAATCCGGCCGCGAAAGTTCGCCGTCCATGCATTTCACGCATTTGAGATTATGAGCGTAGAACCAAAAACGATTGCAAAGCGCGCTTGCAGCCTTTTTGGGGGCGTCAATGACGATTTCGTTTAAAATTGGAAGCTCACCGTCGACAAAAAACGCGACGGGCTTTCTATCGCACTCCGCAACAAATTCCTTTGTCGCCACAATCGAAGCGACATTTCTGCCCAAATCGCTGAAACGCCCACCTTTTCCGACAACCGCGTATCGCTCGGCCTTTTCGCCCTGCAAGGCGAGTTTGTTCTTTTGGGCAAACGCCACGACTTCAAGAACGTCCTTGCTTTTTATCATTCCAAGCAGCTCTTTCAGCGGTTCGTGCCATTTTCCCGCCGCATTGTTCGGAAGTTTCAGCTCGATTCCGCCACGGTTGCACTTCACGCCGATATACTGGTTATCTTTGTCCTCCCACTTTTCGCATATCACGCCGCTTTCAGCAACAACCGCTTCAAGAACGCTCTTCGCGCCCATCTGGGACACCTTGGCTATCTTTTCTGCCTTGAGTTTTTGCTTTACGACTTGCGCATTTACGGTTTCGACAATTTTTTTGATTGTCATTTCGTTCTTGTCCATTTTTCGGTGGAAATAAAGGCAAAGCTCCTTCCACAGTTTGGGAAGCGCATTCACAGTGCAGCCTTGTTCAAAACTCACGCTTTCAACATACGGAAGAAAAGTCTGCTCCGCAATCGAGCGAACGCTCTCCACGTCAAAGAAGGCGTCCTCGCCAATCGACTTGATGAAAGACGGCACGACGATGTCCTTTGAAAAGCAGCGGATGAGCTTTTTTGTCTTTTTGTTGTAGAGCATACCGTTCTCGAAAGCGAAATTCGGATTTCTCACTTCGATTTTGATTTCCTGCCGCAAGCCGCGAAAGGCAAAGTCGCCGATGTTTGAAACGTCCTTTCCAATCACGAGCGTCTCAAGCGCGTAAAATCCCTTGAACGCCCGCTGCGGAAGCTTTTTCACGCCGTCGGCAATCTCGATGTGCTTGATGTATTTCGTGTCGAAAATATCGTAGTACCCGTCAAGGAAGGCAGCATCGATGTTCGGTATCACGACGCTTTCAAGAGACGCGCAGCCCTCGAACGCACGGCTTTTCACTTTGCAGCCGTCGGGGATTCTCACGCTCGGAAGCGAAGAGCAATCCTTGAAAGCCTGCCCTCCGATTTCCTTGACGCTTGGAGGAATCTCAATCGATTTCAAAGAGGAACAACCCTTGAAGGACATCTCGGCGAGGTATCTGCAGAATGCGTTCAACTTCACGCTTTCAAGTTTGCCGCAGTCCAGAAACGCCTGCCGCCGCACTCTCGTGACGTTCTCTGGAAAAACGACATCCACGGCATTCTTGTCGCAGCGCACGACATCGATATCTCCCGCAAGGTTCTCAATCTTCAATACGTCTTCCATTGTTTATTCTCCTCATGTCATGCTGAACTGTATTTTCCGCTGGAAAATACTTTCAGCATCTGCGTTCATTTAGGTCATTTCGACTACGCTCAATGACCAGTCGGTTGCTGAACGTAGCTGAAATGACCAGTCAGTTGCTGAGCGTAGCTGAAATTACCAGTCGGTTGCTGAGCGTAGCCGAAGCACCTTTACAGCTTCGCTTCGCCGTCGGTGCATTTCACGCGCTTTGCAGGAACGCAGCTGTTCCAGTCCGCGCCTTTTTTTACTGCTTTCCACTGCGCCACTGTTCCGCCGAACTGCATGAATAAAAGCGACTGGCAGAACCGGAACGCCTGCTTGCCGATTTCCTTTACGCTTTGCGGAATCGACACTAATTTGAGCGAATAACAATAAAAGAACGCCTTCTCGCCGATTGTCGCAATGCCGTCGGGGATTACGATAGATTCTTTCTGGCTTGCGAGGTACAGAAACTCTTCGTCTTCGATTGCGATTCCGTCCTTTATCGTAAGGCACGGATGCGAAAGGGCGGTGATGTTGCAATTGAAGAACGCCTTGTCGCCGATTTTTGTAACGCTGTCGGGAATCACCACCGACGTAAGCGACTTGCAACCATAGAACGCATTGTCGCCGATTTCCGTGACGCCGGGCGGAATCACCACCGACGTAAGCGACCAGCAGTCAGAGAACGCCAGTCTGCCGATTGCCTTGACGCTTGGCGGAATCGACACTGATTTGAGCGAATAGCAGTTTTCGAACGCATACTCGCCGATTTTCGTAACGCCGTCGGGGATTGCGATTGATTCGCTCTGGCTTGCGAGGTACAGAACCTCGTCGTCCTTGATTGCGATTCCGTTCTTTATCGTCAGGAGAAGATGCGAAAGCTCGCTGATGTTGCACCCCTCAAACGCCTTTTCGCCGATTTCTTTTACGCTGTCAGGGATTACCACAGATTCAAGGCTTGTGCACCTATAGAACGCCCTCTCGCCGATTTCTTTGATACCGAACAAAGCGATGTCCTTTAATCTGGAACACTCTATTTTTCTCAATACGCCTGATACAAACAGATTCAAAAAGCCCTCAGAATCCGCTTCGAATGTAATATCCTTTGATTTCTTCTCGCTGATTTCGCCAAGTGGCAGCTTTTGCTTTTTTATCACGTCAAAGATTTCTTCTCCGCTTTTTGAAGAATCCGAAAAGGCTTCTATCACCTTTTTGACTTTTGGAAGCCACTTTGATGAATCAGCACCGAGTTTGAACACGCCGATGTTTTTCCCGATTTGCACCATGGCGACGATTGCGCTCTTCGTGCTTGAGAGAATCTCAAATGAAGAATCTGCAACACTCGAAAGCAAAGTTTTTATTAAAGCGTCCGCTCCTGCGTTTTGCACTTCGGCAATCTTTTTGTCCTTGGCAACTTGCAAAGCAAGGTCTTTGATGTGCGTCCTGAGTTTGGGGCTTCGTCTTACAGCATTGTATGTGCTGCTGTCCTTCGTGCAGATAATTTCATAATTCGGATTTGCCTTGTTCAGGCTGTCGAACCACTCTGCCGGCACTTTCTCGAAATTGTCAGCAAGCATCACCTTTGAAAGACATTTGCAATTATAGAACGCATTTCGCCGCACTCTCGTGATGCTTTTGGGAAGCACCACATTCACCGCGCTCTCGTCGCAGGACACAACTTCGTTATTCTCAATCCTCAATACGTCTTCCATTGTTTTTTCTCCTCTATTTGTCATGCTGAGCGTAGCCGAAGCACCTCTACAGCTTCGCTTCGCCGTCGGTGCATTTCACAGTCCTTGTGCCAATCCTGAAGCACAAGTCCACGCATTTTTTCACCGCTTTCCACTGCGCGACAGTTCCTTTGAACTCCAGCGTTT
>CAMHLH010000141.1 GCA_946185925.1 uncultured Treponema sp. | reverse complement strand
CATCTTTTCAATAAATTCATCTTCACCTCTAGATTGCACATCTTGGAAAGTCCTTTTCCATGTCTCATACGACATTCTTTCGATTCGTAGTTCAACAATCAATATGCAGGAACAAATCAAATTTTTTTTAGGCAGAAGGAGTTGAATTATGCCAAAATCACTTTTTCAGGAAATCGTTTTCACTATTTTGATGGTCTTCGTCATGGTCTACGCCATGATTTGCTACAACATCTCGCTCGCCACAGGCGGAATGTCGAACGAAGTCTTCCTCAAGGCGTTCCACGAGCTTTTGATAATGGCTCCGATTGGCTTCGTCCTCGATATGCTCGTGGCCGGTCCAATCGCAAAGAAAATCACTTTCAGCCTCTTCAATCCGAAAGAGGACAAGCCGATTTTCATAATCCTCTCGATTTCAATTTGTTCGATTTGGTTCATGTGCCCGCTCATGAGCCTCGCCGCGACAATTCTCTTCAAGGGCGGTTTCCAGCGCGAGACTGTCGCGATTTGGCTGCAGACGACCGCGATGAACTATCCGATGGCGACTTTCTGGCAGCTCTTGTTCGCCGGTCCAATCGTCAGGAAAGTCTTCGGTCTCGTTTTCTCGAAGAAAGAGGAAAAATAAAGCGGTTTTTTCGTAGCCGTCAATTCTTTGTGATGATAAAATCAGATTCATGATTGAATTGACTAGCAAACAGAGAAAAATTTTGGAGAAGCACGCGCAGCCTTTGAAGCCGCTCGCCCAGATTGGAAAGGAGCGGTTCAACGAGGAGCAGGCCGCCCAGATAAAAAGGCTCCTGGACGAGCACGAGCTGGTGAAGGTCCGCTACCTCATCGTCAGGAACAAGGCCGACGACGAGACTGCCGGCGGCTTGAAGGGCGAACTCGACAAGCTCATCGAGCAGTACACTTCGTCCACGCACGTCCGCACAATCGGCAATGTCGCGGTCTTCTACAAGCCCGCGAAGGAAGAGAAGGACCGCAAATTCGAGAAGGAGCTTTCAAAAGCCTAAATCGCTTTTCCGTCCAGCTCTTTTTGAACCAGAACTCCGTTCTTGTACACCAGTTTGAGTGAGAAGAACGGAGCTTTTTCTTTTAAAAGGCGGAGGAAAATCCTGTCGCCCTCCCAAAGCTCAAGACTGTCGATTTTGTCGATTGGAACCCATTCGAGCTTCCCTTCGTCGCAGTCGATTATCTTTCCCGAAAAATCCTTGGATGTGAAGAGGTGCATGTACTCCGCCTCGCTGTCGTCCGACACGAAAGTGACGATTCCACGGAATTCGAAGGAGCCGAGCGAAAGTCCGGTCTCTTCCATCACTTCGCGCTTGAGGCAGTCCTCCGGGCTTTCCGCGTGCTCGAAGTGTCCGCCGACTCCAATCCATTTGTCGTGGTTGATGTCGTTCTTCTTCGTCACCCGGTGGAGCATGAGATAAGAATCGTCCTTTTCAAGGTAGCAGAGAGTCGTCAACTGGGATTTCATCGCTCAATTTCCTTCTTTTATATAGCCGAGTTCTGCGAGAGCCTTCTTAGCCTCTGAAATCTCGTCGTACTTCATCACCCTGTCCTTGTAGATGATGCTGTTCTCGTGCGCCTTTCCGAGCAGAAGAACAATGTCGTCCTTCTTCGCGTTCTTGAACGCCTCCCGGATTGCCGTCGGCCTGTCAGGAATGATGAAGAGGTTCTCGTCGATTTTCATTCCCGCCTTTTCGGAGCCGACCGCGATTTCCTTCAAAAGCTCCACGGAATCTTCCCCGCGCGGGTCTTCGTCCGTCAGAATCACGATGTTCGAGAATTTCGCGGCGATTTCTCCCTGCAGCGGCCTCTTCTTCCTGTCGCGCTCTCCGCCTGAGCCGAACAGCGATATGATTCTGCCTTTGCACCTGTGCCGTATCGGAGGAAAAATCGTCTCGAAACTTGACGGCGTGTGCGCGTAGTCCACGATGAGCTCGAACGGCTGTCCGCAGTCGATTACGGTCATGCGGCCCTTCACTGGCTCCAATTTCGCCGCGAGGGACGCGACTTTCTCTATGTCGGTTTCCGTGAGCCTTGAGACCGCCGCGATTGCCGCCATGAGGTTGTATGTGTTGAACGCTCCCGGAAGAGCCGCCTTTACATGGAAGACTTTTCTTGGAAGCGGCTTTGCGTGCTCGTCTATCACGTTCGGCTCCGTCATGTCGAATGTGAGCCCGAAGCGCGCCGAAGCGATGTTCCGGCCGAGAAGGACTGGAATCTCCTTGGGAATCGCAGGAAGCGGTTTCGCGTCCGTTCCCTCCGCCGCGGATTTTCCAGCCTTGCCCTCGGTCGTGAAGCCGAGCACCGTCTTTTTGGTCGCCTTGATGAAATATTCCGCGCTCGGGTCTTCGAGGTTCACGATTCCGAACGACGGAACTTCCACCTTCTTTCCGAGAATCGTCTTTTCGTGGCCGCACTCGTCTAGCTTCCTGAAGAGGTTCGCCTTGTCGTCGCGGTACTGCTCGAACGTTCCGTGGAATTCAAGGTGTTCGAGCGTCACGTTCATGAAGATTCCGCAGTCGAAGTCGATGTTTCCGGTGCGGTTGAGCTTCGGCGAGAGTCCGTGCGACGAGGTTTCGATGACGGCGTATTCACAGCCGTTCTCCACCATTTCGTGCAGGTAGTTCTGGATTATCGGAGCTTCCGGAGTCGTCGTGTGCTGCGGGTTCGCCTCTGCGTCCCCTCCGAGCGAATACTGCACCGTGGAGATGAATCCCGCCTTGTGTCCCGAAAGACGCAGAAGCTGCCAGACGAACGAGACTGTGGAGCTTTTCCCCTCCGTTCCCGTAACGCCGATTATTCCGAGTTTTTTTGAAGGATTGTCGAAGAATGAAGCCGACACCGGCGCCATCGCCTTCCTCGCCGATTCCACTTTCAAGAGCGGAATCCCGCTCTGCACTGTCGATGTGTCAAAGTCCCCTTCGTAGACCACGGCCTTCGCTCCGTTCTCGATTGCGGATTCGATGAACACATTCCCCGTCGTGTGCGTTCCCGGCAGCGCGAAGAAAAGCGTGCCGTCCTCCACGTCGCGCGAGTCGAACGCAAGTTTCGTTATTTTTGGATTTCCCTCAGTCCGGGAAATGAGGCAGATTTTTGAATCTGAAATAATGTCGTTGAGAAGTTTTTCCATAATGAGATAGATTCTATTCTCTTTTACTCGTTTTTAGAATTCGCGTATAATTGAAGACAACTTTTTAAGGAGGATTTTATGCTGACATCTGTTGTTGGACACTATGATGGCTCGAAAATCGTCATAGACGATGATTTCTCTTTTTCTGCCGGACAGCGCGTCATCGTTACTCTCCTTGATGATGGCGGAGAAGTTGAGCGACGCAGGCGAAATGCCGCATACATGGCGAAAATCAAAAAAGGCTTGGCTCAATGTGAGAGCGGTCATGGCCAGATTCACGAAATAATCGATGTTGAGGATGTAGCTTGTTGAATGGCCAGCCTGTAATTTTCATTCTTTCATGCCGTGGTCACTATGATGATTGAAGTTCTATTCTCTTTTACTCGTTTTTAGAATTCGCGTATAATTGAAGTTAATATTTTTTAAAGGAGGATATTTCATGAAAAATATCAAGAAAATTTTCGCGGGAATGCTCGTCGCTACGGCGGCATTCGGATTTTTCGGATGTTCGGACGACACCGAGGAAGATGATGAATTGGTAGTCAGCTTCAGTGAGTCAGGAACTACTGAAAAAGAAATCACAATGACGGCTCCTGCCAATTATGACGCTTATGATGTTCATATCGCGTACACAATCGATGGAAGCACGCCTGATGTAAAATTCGACAGCACAGCTTATAACACTGTTGTTACTGAAGAAGGTTCTACAAACACTGATAAAATCTTGGCTCGCTATCTCGAATATTTCGATTACGGAACCGCCGACATCTACAGTTCTGAGAACAAGCCAACATTCGACACTTCCGTGACGATAACGGCAATTGCGTTCTACGTGAATCCGACAGGCGACAATGGAAAGCCAAAGGCTGTGAAAGGCTCGTCTGCACAGACTTATACGGTGTCACTCGCTGATTCTGTAGTGACAGCAACTGCATCTGATACCAATGCGAATGGTGGAACATTCAAATTGTCAAAAAGTGGAAACACAAACATGATTCATTATTTTGACACGTCCGATGCGCCATTCGACTCTGGTTCTTACAAGAATTGCTATTACCAAATCCAGTTCTCATACAAGGGAAATGGATTTGGTAATTGGTATCTGTATGTTCGTCAGGCTGGAAGTGGTACTTTGGTAAATCCTACAGCCCTTGGTTTTACAACAACTACGACCAAGTATGTTGCGAATGGCACTTACAAGAGTTCGGCATTTAATAGCACTAAAGGTACTGTTACTACAGGTGTTTCTTTGGACTTGTATAAGAGCAGTGACTCTTCTACAGCTTGGAAAAACTTGACAGTTAATGGAGAGTCAGATTCCGCTTATTTTGAGTTGGCAACCGACGGTTCTTCAACATTGTCTTCCGACGCAAAGTAACCCCGCCTTTTCATGGCGCGAGGCCGCCGTCCGTTTCCATTGAGGAGCGGGCGGCATTTTTTTTGAACGTGTGTTGAGTTTCACCATAATCTTTGGGATAATTGGTTGATTTGGAAATTCTTATACTGAACAAGTCTGATGGCTTGGATGGGAGGTTTTAATGCCGTACGCCGCTGTCGAGGAACTGTATTCGTCTCTCACTTTGGAAAAGCAGAAGGAAGCATACGATTTCATCTGTTTTTTGGTGCAGAGCCAGGAACCGCAAAAGCCGACACTTTCTCCGAAGGATTCGTATTCCGAGGGATTTTTCAACTTGTTTGGGGCTTGCAAAGACGAATCCTTTGTTTCTCCTGAAGACAATCCTCCGTCTGAAGATGAGGGGGAAATCTTTTGAAATACTTTTTGGACACGAATGTGATAATTGATGGAATACACGGAAAAAACGCGAACATAAAGACACATTTTGAGTCTGTCATGTCGTCCGACATATATGTGTCCTCTATTGTCATAGCAGAACTTGAATTCGGTGCCAAGCACAGCAAAGATTACATTTTGAACAAAATCCTGTACGAGCAGTTCATCAAAGATTTCACAGAAGTTCCTTTCATAAAGGCGTACAGCGGAGTTTATGGAGAACTGCGCCATGACCTTACTGCCCGTGGTATTGTAATCGGTTCTAACGATATGTTGATTGCGGCCACTGCTTTGGCAAATGGCGGGATACTCGTCACCCACAACACAAGGGAATTCAGCCGAATAAAAGGCATAATGCTTGAAGATTGGACAGACTCCCTCGGAACATTCTCCGTTTCCGACGCAAAATGACATCCGCCTTTCATGGCGCGAGACCGCCGTCTGTTTCCGTTGAGGAGCGGGCGGCGTTTTTTTTGCGTGTGTGGTATAATTTTGTAATGGCAGAAAAAGATGCGGCTGAGAAAACCTTGGAGTCATACAACGATGTTTTTGCGGACATTGTGAATGTACTTCTGTTCAAGGGAAAAAAGGTTGTTTTTGAGGACGATTTGGAAGATGCTCAAACATTCTCCATGTACAAGGACAATGATGATTTCAAATCGCAGGAGAGGGATGTCTCAAAATATTGGAAACGCGGAAAAATTCGAATTGCGCTTTATGGCTTTGAAAACCAAACCAAGGTCGAGGAGTTCATGCCTCTGCGGATAATCGGATATGATGGTGAAGCTTATCGTTCAGAATTGAATCAGAAAAAACTTGATGAGGATGGAAAAAAGCGCAAACTGACAAAATCTGATTTGTATCCGGTTGTCACATTGGTTTTGTATTTTGGCAGTTCGCAGTGGAACAAGGCAAAAAGCATTCATGGGTGCATTGATGTGCCTGATGAGTTGAAAGAATTTGTAAGCAACTACAAAATCAACGTATTCGAAATAGCGCATCTTGAAGATGATGTGGTGGCAAAATTCAAAAGCGACTTTAGGGATGTCGCGGAATTTTTCGTGGCGCAAAGAAAAGGCGAAGAATGGAAAGGCTCGTCAAAAAAAATGAGCCACATTTACGAGACGCTTGCGTTGCTGTCTGCGATAACAAGGGACAGCGCTTTCATAGATTTGTGCAGGACAAAGGCAATTCCTGATGGAAAGGAGGTGAGCATGTGCGATGTCATTGAGAAGCTTGATAAAAAATCAAGGGAAGCAGAAAGAAAAGATTTGGCGAAAAAAATTCTCCGTAGGGGAAAATATACTGTTGAAGAAATTGCGGAGGATACGGGACTTTCTGTCGCCGAAGTTGAATCTTTGAGAAAAGAAATCTCCAAATGATTTCATGGCGCATGAACGCCGTCCGTTTTCCATTGAGGAGCGGGCGGCGTTTTTTTGAACGTGTGTTTTTTCTTGTTTGTGCGTTATAGTTTCTTTTTGATAAAGTTGAAAATATGCCTGTTTTGAAACTTCAGTTCACGGGCTGTTTTTACGGAGGTAGCCTATGAAAAAATTCAGATTGGGAGGGGGATTCGCACTTGCCGCCTTCTTTTTTGCTTCTGTTTTTCTTGGAAGCTGCGATGACGACTATTGGGAATATCCGTCCAAGACAAAGGATTCTAGTTTGACAGTAGACTTCACACAGGAATATAGAACTGATGGCAGTGTGAAAGTTACGTTGAAGCACGGAGATACTCGTATGGATGGTATTGTCTATACTGATGATGGAAGTGTTCCTGATGTTGAATATGATGATTCAAAAGATGGAAATTTGTGGTATAGGGGAAACAACAGCACAAACC
>CAMHLH010000140.1 GCA_946185925.1 uncultured Treponema sp. | reverse complement strand
GACGACTTCATATACGTCGTGACCAACGAGAAGAAGATAACGCTCGTGAACCAGTCAGGACTGAGCCTCTGGACTATGAACAACTCGTTCAGCATAACGGAGAACCCGGTGATAGGACACGACGGAAGGATTTTCGTGCACGGAAGAGACAAGCTGGCCTGCTTCGGCATAAACGGCATAAGGAAGTGGGAAGTCGAGACGCCTGCGATATCCGACCTGCCGACATGCCTGCTGAACGACGGCAGCGTCGTCGTCTTTCTGGCGGACAAGAGGAGCGGGAAGACAATAGGAAAGAGGTTCACGCAGTTCGGCGAGGAGATGGAGGACCTGGTTTTCTCAGACGAGGTGGTAACGGTGGCGACCTGCGAAAAAGGCGTGCTGGTGGCACTCGCGAACGGCTCGATAGGACTCGTGAATGTCGTGAAGGGAGAGGCGGAGTCGCCATGGATTCAAAAATCCTACATCGGAACGGGGGCGTTCGCAATCTGCTACTCGAAGGAGACGGAGGACGTGGCATTCATGTTCGAAACCGGGGGACGAACGACCGTAATCGTGCTGAAAACAGACTCCGGAGCCTTCCTGACGCAGTTCACTGTAGGAGGCATCAATTCATCCGACCTGCAGATGGCCCGCGCCACAAAGTCGGGCTTCTTCGTGGCGGACGGAAGCTCGGCGACCGAATTCGCAGAGGACGGCACAATCTTCTGGGACGCGAAACTGCCGGAGAGAAGCGGCTGGACCTCTACTACACGGGCAGCAACCACCTCATATTCTGCATGAACGACTGGGTGCTGAGGGCCTACCACACCATGCAGGCTAAGCACGCCGCCTACAAGGACTTCTGGGACGAAAGCTACTCGAGCGACCTTGAGGAATACAAGGAAGAGGAGCTACCTACCCCGGACACACCGGACGACGCAGTGAAGCAGCAGGAACTGGCGCAAGCGGACAGGGACCTCGGCATAAGGATGTTCTCCGACAACAAGCTCGACGAAACAGAGAAGAGCTTGAAAAGGGGGGACTACGGCAAACTGGAGGCAGAATACCAGAGGGGCATAAAGTCGGAGCTGAAGAGCTACGAGGCGACCTTCTACACGAAGAATCCAAGCCAGAGCTTCTTCGCGAAGAACCCGGCTTACACCCAGCGGCTGATAAAGATGACGGCCCAGATAGGCTGCGCGGAATTCACGAAGGACTTTGTCTTCCTGCTCAGGAACGAAAAGGACCCGCAACTTCTCTCTGCCCTGGTCTACTCCTCCGGAAGCCAGGCGAGGGACCCGGACGGTGACGTGCTGACATCCTACCAAATCATATTGAGGAATCCGGCGCTCAAGTCGAACGAGGCCCTCCTGATGAACATATGCGACGCAACCTACGAAATTTGCAGGTACATGGGAAGGCCGGCCCTGAACAAGCACGGAAAGGAAATCCTGAGCCAGCTCTACTCGACAATGTACGACAAGGCGGTAAGGGACTACGCGCGAAAGACCTTCGAGAAATTCGCCAGTTTGAACATGTAGAAAAAAACGGGCCGAGCCAAGCCGCGTCGAATTGCGGAGCGGAGCGGCCCTTCACACAAGGAAAGGACAGACAAAAAAAGCCTCCGCATTACACGGAGGCTTAGCATCTCCCACGGGAATTGAACCCATGTTGTCGGGATGAAAACCCGATGTCCTAACCACTAGACGAGGGAGACATATCAGCTAACTGATGAGTGATAATATACACCCACCGAAAAAAAAAGTCAAGTTGAAAAACAAGATTTTTTTTGAAAAAAACGCAGTTGGACTTTCGCAATCCACTCTTCAATTCAGCCATTTTTCCTCCGAAAATTAAAAAAACAGCATAAAAAATAGGCTCTTACGGAGGAAAACATGAAAAAGCTTATCTGCGCGCTCTCCATGGCGTTTTTGGTGGGGTCGGCGTGGACCATAGACGTAAACAGAAGCGAACTTGAAAGCGCAGGCGCTTCCGTGGAATTCGAAAACTACGGAGGACCGCACGCAGTCATAGAGACGGCACGAGCGATACGGGACATAGGCGGCGCGCTCGGGCGGCAGGTCGCGAAAAACGTACAGGTGCAGGCGACTTACGGGGAAGGCGCGAAGTACACGCTCATCCATGCGGTGACGGACGAGGGCAAAGGCAAGCTCGACGCGGACATCCTCGTGCTCAACAAGACCGCGGGAGTCGACCACATCGTTAACCTCAGAAGAATCATCACGGGCTTCCTCGCGGAGGCGTACGGCTACTCCGAAGAGGACGCGGGAACAATCGCGACGTTCGTGACAGTCTACAACGCAGTCTACAGGGGCGACATAGACAGTTTCACTGGAAAATACAAGGAGAACGTGACCTCCCTGCTCGACAAGGAAAAAGTCGGACTCAGCACCAACTGGGAGGAATGGGCGGGCAGCACCCAAATTGTGATTCCGCTCGGAGACCTTGAGAGCGTTTCGGCGGTGGAGACATCTGTGATAAGCGACGAGAAAGTCGTCAAGGCAATGCAGGAGACCGAGGACAAAGGCATCACGGAAAGAACCGCCATGGCCGACATAAAGGAAAAAGAGTCGAAGACGGCGCAGGAAAAAGCCACAGAAGCCCAGAAAGAGGCCACAGAGAAGAAGCCTGCCGCAGCCGAGGCAAAAATGGAGGCCAGAAAGGATCCGCTGAACAAGGAAAAGCAGCAGAAGGCCGAGAAAGCCCAGAAGGAAGTGGAGAAAGCCCAGGCAGTATCGAACGAGCAGCAGAAGATAGCCGACAAGAAGCTGGAGGAAGCCCAGACTGAAAGGGAGGAAATAAAGAAGGACATCAAGAAAGTCTCCGGCGAAATTGACCTTTCAAAGGAAAGCTATGTGAACGGGCTTGTCCGCATGGACGACAAGGCTGACCTTTTCGGAATCGTAAAAGTTGACGCAGAGACCGGAAAAATCGTCAGGACTTCGACGATAAAGGACATAAGGGGAAGCGGAGTGTTCACGGTGAACGACATCACGGTCAGAAGCGAGGCCGGCGAGGAGAAATTCGCCACGATGTACATGGCGGTCTGCGGAAAGCCGGACGGAAGGTCGGCGGTAAAACTCTGCCTCATCGATACGCTGACGCTCGATATGAAGAAGGAAAGTTCCGAGACTTTGGCGGAGGAGTCCGCGCTCGTACAGCTGGGAGCGGATTTCTTCGCAGTCGTGAGCCAGAACGGAGAATGCCACATCAGAGCGTTCGACAAGGACTTGAACCTCAAGAGGCAGAGCAAAATCTCCGTGAAGCCGACAACCGCCATAAGCGTCACAAACAAGGGACTGATGGTGACGGACAAGTCGGGCTCTCCTGTAATCCTCAAGGCAGTCGACCTTGAGGCGATTTGGGCAAATGCCGGAGAAAACGAAAAAGCGACAGTCGACGCAAAATGACGAGCACTATCCAATAAGACATGAAAAAAAAATGCACTTCACAATGTGAAGTGCATTTTTTTTTCGCAGCCAAATCAACTATCTATACAAGAAAGAAAACAGAAAATCCAAATTCTTTCAAGGAAGTTCATTGACCGAGCGCCATGCAAGGCGTCAGCCGATTTCGCTGTTCAGGGCCTTCTCGGTCCTGATTTCCTTTCCGGCGGCAAGGAGCTTCTTTCCGGCAATCTGAACAACGCCGTCCTTCGCCTCGATTTTGACGGAGAAAAACTCGTCGCCCGTTATCTCGGCCTTCTTGGACGCGCTCTCGTCCGCGCCATCGAGGACGACTCTCGTTCCAGGCTCCGCCCACGAGACGTCCAGGACTTCCACGCAGTCCCTGTCGCCGTCCTTGTAGTCGCCCGCCAAGAGCATTCCGCGGCTCTCCACACCCCGCATCGTGCGAGGTGCGAGGTTGGACGCTATGACTACCTTCTTTCCAAGCAAATCAGACTCCTTGAGGTACATCCTCAAGCCCGACTGGATTGTGCGCGGAGTTCCCGAGCCGTCGTCCAGTGTCTCGATGAAGAGCTTCTCGCCCTCCGGGTTCGGCTTCACGTCCACGATTTTCGCCACGGTCAGCTCGATGTTCGCGTTGAAGAAAGCGGCCTGCTGGTCGAGAGGAAGCAGATCAGGCTCCTTCTTGGCCTTCTTTTCCTTCTTCTTGTCCTTCTTGCCAGCCTTCTCGTCCTTCCTGTCGCCCTGGTTTCCGGCGTAGCGCGCCCTGTACTCGGCGGTCTGCTTGTCGTCGATCGGCTTGAAGTAGATTTCGGTGGCCAAGATTGTGTCCAGCCCCTCGAGTTTTCCCAAATCCTCCCATGTGAGGGTGTCGGAATCGACCTCCGCCGGGTTTGAATATGTGGACGAGTAGATTTTCTTTCCGAGATAGCCCGCGACAATCTGCGAATACTTCGGCAGGTACGGCTGGAGCATTATCATCAGGTCCTTGATGGCGTAGGCGAGATTGAAGAGGATGTCGTCGGCCTTCTGCTTGTCCTCCTTGATTGCCTTCCAAGGCTCGGCCGCCTGGAAAGCCCTGTTGCAGATGTCGGAGACCTCGCAAATCTCGTGGAGGGCGTCCTTCAGCTCTGCCCATTCGAGAAGCTCTGTTATTTTCGCCTCCTTCTCCTCAATCTGCCTCCACAACTCCTCGTCCTTCCTTCCGGCAGGAATCTTTCCGCCGTAGTTCTTATTCGTGAAAGTGAGCGTCCTGTTGACGAGGTTTCCGATGTTGCCGATGAGCTCCTTGTTGTACTTCTCCTGGAAATCCTTCCAAGTGAACTGGTAGTCCTGCTTCTCCGGCCTGTTGAAGTAGATGTAGAACCTCCACGCGTCCGAAGGGAGACCCGACTCCTTCGCGTCGGAGCCGAAGACGCCGACACCCTTGGACTTGGAGAACTTTCCGTCCTCGTAGTTGAGGAATTCCGTGGAGCTCATGTGGAAGAGCTTCGTGAAATCCTTGCCGGAGCCGATTTCAGAGCACGGGAAGACGACCGTGTGGAACGGAATGTTGTCCTTTCCGATGAACTGGAAGAGCTTCAAGTCCGAGCCTTCCTCGAACTTCTCGCTGCTGTCCGACGGAAGCCACCATTTTCTCCAGTCGAACGTCCTCTTTCCGGCCGCCTTCTGCTCGTCCGCCAGCTGCTTCGTGATGGACATGTAGCCGATTGGTGCGTTGAACCAGACGTAGAAGACCTTGTTCTCGTATCCGGCCTTCGGGACTGGGATTCCCCACTTGAGGTCGCGGGTGATGGCCCTTTCGTTGAGTCCATCCCTTATCCACGCCTTCGTCATCTGAATCGCGTTCGCCGCCCATTTTCCATCAACGCTCGCCTTCTCCATCCATTCCTCAAGCTTTGGGGCGATTGACGGAAGGTCGATGTAGAGGTGCTTGGTCTCGCGGACTTCCGGAGTCGAGCCGCAAGTGTGGCAGCGTGGGGCCACGAGCTGTGTCGGGTCGAGCAAGGTTCCACAGGAATCGCACTGGTCGCCGCGGGCGTCGGTCGCGCCGCACTTCGGGCAGGTTCCGTCGACATAGCGGTCGGCGAGGAACATGGCGCATTTCGTGCAGTAGAGCTGCTTCGACGTGTGCTCCTTTATGTATCCGTTCCTGTCAAGCTCGTTGAAGATGAACTGGGTGATTTCGGTGCATTCCTCGTTCGATGTGCGGCCGAATTTGTCGAAGGCGATGTCGAACCACTCGTAGATGTCCTTGTGGATTGCGTAGAAGTAGTCGCAGAGCTCCCTCGGAGTCTTGTTCTCCTGCAGAGCCTTGGTCTCGGTCGCGGTTCCGTACTCGTCCACGCCGCAGACGTACATCGTCTCGTAGCCCCTTGAGCGGCAGAAACGCGCGAAAACGTCCGCGGAAAGCATCTGGATGAGATTCCCCAAATGCGGAATGTTGTTGACGTAAGGCAAGGCCGAAGTTATCAATCTTTTCGTCTTAATGTTCTTCATGTTTTCCTCTGTATATTGAATGATTTTAAAATTTGCTCGCTTATCTTCCGCGCTTCTTGGGGGTTATGACGGCGAAATTTATGGTCTTCTCCATCTCAAGCCCACCAACAAGGTCGACGTTCCAGCAGAGGGAGGCGACGAACGTCGTCCCCCGCCTGGTAGGAAATGGAAGGAACAGCGCATCGCAACTCTCGTTTGGCTCGTAGACGAACGAAACGTCGTTGAACGTATCGGTTATCTGTATGAAAGAGACCTCCGAGACGGCAACCGCCTCCTGTGGAATACAGTCGGCCCCCATTTCAGTGCCGTCAAGGAGAAGAGATTTTTCCGCTCCGTGTATGACTTCGAGCGAGTAGCTGCTGCACTCCGGCATCGAAAAGTCCATCTGGGCGAAATTCGACTCGACCACGAGCTTCCCCTTCACGTTCTGATGGCTTTCGTTCTTCAAGATGAACTGGACCATGAAGCCGTTCGAATTCGCCACATACTTCTTTATTATCGAGACCGGAATTTCCTGCGCAGTTCCGTCCTCTCCGACGGAGACGAAATTCCCCATGCCCAAGAGCTTCACTTCGTTCCTGAAGGAGTTGTAGGCGTTCTCCACGAATATCTTGCGGCCGAACACGGAAGACTTCACCGCGCTCTCCATCAAACTGCGCTTCCGGTACGAGGCGAACTGCCCCTCATTGAAAAGGTAGCTCAGAAAATGCCCCCTTCCGTTCTCGCAGTCTGCGTAGTTCCCTGAACTCTTCATGACGCTGAACATGCAGATTCTGGCGCCCCTCTGGGAAATCACGGCGTTGAACTTGTCCATCGAGCAGACATACTCGTTGTGGCCGTCGCCGTCGTAGTCGTATGCGGAAACGGAC
>CAMHLH010000139.1 GCA_946185925.1 uncultured Treponema sp. | reverse complement strand
GTTGCATAAGTTGCTATTTCCATAACATTTGAATCAGTTATCTCCCGTATGCCACATAATCTGAACATCAAACTAATTCCAGAACCACCAAATGGAATAAAACCAAATGAATTAATCATTTCTTTTTCAAATAAATTTGTAGATGTTGTAAAACTATAACTTCCATCTCCATTTTTAATTGAGTAAGCAGACCCTCCATCCGGGTCCGTGTACTTCACCGGGCTGTTTCCCGCATAGTGATACAAATTGAAATTGATGTGGTTGAATACGCCTCCCATTCCGGGCAAATTTGAGTTGTGCTTTTTTGCCTCGTCATTTGTAGGCGCTATTGGGATATATTCGCCAAGCGCCGGGTCGGTACTTATCCACATTGAGTATTTGGGGTCGAGATACCTAGCTCCGTAGTAATAAAGCCCTGTCTCCTCATCAAGTTCCTTTGCTGTGAACTTGTAAGGCAGATACTCCATGCCCGTGTTGCTGGTCTTTTCGACCCAAGTTTCTCCGTACGGCGTGTATTCAATTCTCTGATATTCATCGCCTTTGTAGTCACTTATGAGAGAAGCAGAACCAAGGTGGTCGGAGTGGTAGAAATACTGTTTATAGTATTCCTCTTGATACGTCGGGTCGTTCGCGCCGTTGAGTTTGGTGACGATTCGGGTCTCGCCAAGATAAATGTTTTTAGCTGTCTGTCCGCCGTAGACCGAGTTTCCGCTGTCGGGGGCAGAAATACACCCGACGAGAATTTCAGCCTTCTTTGCCGTCCACGAATCCTGTCTTCGCCGTCCGCACGGCACATGACCTTATCGCTCACTCCATATCGTCAAGCAGCTCTTCCAGATACTCCCTGTCGCTCAGAGCCCGCGAGATGTCGTCCATGCGCCCCTGCTCCTTCAGACGAGAGAAAAGCTCGACCACGCGGTTCTGCCCGATTGAGATTCCTTCCCGCTTGCCAATAGAGATTCCGCGCTGCTCTCCAATGGAGATTCCACGCTGTTCTATTCTGTCCAAAACTTCACACATAGTCGCTCCTCCTTTTTCCCTGACCTCGGTCATTGCGTCCATGTCCAGGCCGAATCTCTTATCGTTCGCGAGAACGGACAAGAGCTGCAGCGTCTCGTGCACATGGCGCATCACTTCCTTTCCGGGCTTGTAGTCCTTGTTCGTCCTGAGCTGCACGAAATAGTCGGCCACTACCCGAAAGTCGCTCTTGAACTTGGCCACGGTCTCTGGACTCAGCCACGCCATCTCGAACACGTTCACCTTGTAGTCGCTGAACCACTTTTCCAGCTCCTTGGGAATCTCGACGCACTCGGAAAGTCTCTTGGGCCTGTTCCACCTGCCCATGCCGAAATACAGCACAAGCGTCACGACCGGATACCGAGGATTCCTCTCTCCGTCCTTCGAAGGCTTGTCCAGAAGCTGCGACCGGTAGGCGGCTCCGTCGTATCCCATGACACGGAGCGGTATGTCGGTGTCTATCGCCGTCTGGTTCTCAAGTCCGTACAGGCAGAGCCTCACCCTGTCGTTCATCCAATACTTCGCAACGTCCCTCACCTGCTCGTGCAGTTTTCCGCTGTCCGCCTTGTACTGGGACGGCACAGGCGCGTCCGTCAGGTCGCCCTCCTTCACCACGCTCCTCCCGTCGAACAGGAGCACGTTCACTATGTCGGAGAACACGTCGTTGTAGGCCTCAAGCGATTTCTCTGCTATGTCCTTCTCACCCATGACTCAATTCTACTTCGTTTTTTCGTCATTCGGCAACACTCCGAAACTTCCCTGGGATTCGCGCGGCTAGAGCGACCAAAGCCCCACGCTGAAATTCTTCCCCGCTAAACGCTATAATCTACCACATGGAAAAAGCACTTTATTTAATACCGGTTCCGCTTTCGGAGATTTTTGATTCCGAGGAGAACAAGAAAGTCCTTCCCGAAGGCAACGCGCAGATTGTGAAGCAGATTCGACATTTCATAGTGGAGTCGAGGAAGTCGGCTGTCAGGTTCCTGATTTCCGTGGACAAGGATTTTCCGATAGACGACTGCACTTTTGACGAATTGAGCGAGCACACGGACGAAAAGACCGACATGGCGAAAATCATGGAGCCGCTCTTGAAGAGGGGGGAGCCGATGGGCGTGATTTCGGACGCGGGCTGCCCGGCGGTCGGCGACCCAGGAAGCAGAGCCGTGGAGGAGGCGCACAAGAGGAACGCAAAGGTCATTCCGCTCACAGGGCCTAATTCCATGATAATGTCGATTATGGCGTCCGGCTTCAACGGGCAGAACTTCGCGTTCAACGGCTACCTGCCGGTAAAAAACGGAGAGAGGGAGAGCAAAATAAAGCAGCTCGAATCGAGAATCTACAAGGAAAACCAGACCCAGATTTTCATAGAGGCACCGTACCGAAACGAGAAGATGTTCGAAGCGGTGTTGAAGGCGTGCAGGCCGGAGACGAAACTCTGCGTGGCGAGCGGAATCACCAGCGGAAACGAATTCATCAAGACAAAAAGCATCGCCCAATGGAAAAAAGAAACGGCACCCCGATTGAACAAGGTGCCGACAATTTTTCTTCTATATAAGTAAGCAGTTTTTTAGAAAACCGTCACGACTTCTCCGTTCGGGTAGTTCGTCTTGACGAAATCCTTCACTTTGTCGCTCTGGAGCGCCTTGACCAACGCCTTGATTTCAGGCTTGTTCTCGTTTCCGGCTTTGACGGCGATTATGTTGACATACGGAGAAGAAGAACCTTCTACGAAAAGTCCGTCCTTGGCAGCGCTCAATCCGGCCGGGATGGCGTAGTTTCCGTTTATGACGGCTCCGTCCACGTCAGGCAGGGTTCTTGGGAGGGTCGCGGCGTCGATTTCCCTGATGTTGAGCTTGAGCGGGTTCTTCAAGATGTCCTTCTTGGTCGCCGTTATTCCGCTGCCCTTCTTGAGCGCGATGAGACCGGCCTCCTGCAAGAGCAGGAGCGCGCGCCCCTCGTTCGTCGGGTCGTTCGGAACAGCGATGGTCGCCTTTTTCTTGAAGTCCCTCACGCTCTTCACTTTGCTGGAATACAACGCGAACGGCTCGATGTGGATTCCGCCGGCGTTGACGAGGTGGTAGCCCTTCTCCTTGTTGGTCGCTTCCATGTACGGAATGTGCTGGTCGAAGTTCGCGTCGATTTCGCCCGACTCAAGGACATTGTTCAAAACGACATAGTCGGTGAACTCGATGACCTGGAGGTCGATTCCCTCGGCCTTCAAATCATCCTTGACCAGATTGAGGATTTTCGCGTGCGGTTCGGGAGTCGCTCCGACCTTGAGAACGCTTCCGGCAGCGAAAGACGAGAAAGCGGCGAGCGCCACGGCCGCCAAAGAAATCAATTTTTTCATAACTTTAATCTCCTAAATCTCTAGTGATTTACTAGGTTTTATCCTAGTTTTTTCCGCAAAAACTGTCAACGCTTGCTGAGCATCTTGTTGCAGAGGCGGGTTCCCAAGAACTGGACCAAGGCCACTATCACAATTATCACAATCACGGCATCAATCATTATGTCGGTCTGGAAACGCTGGTAGCCGTAGCGGATGGCCAAGTCTCCAAGTCCGCCGCCGCCGAGAGTGCCTGCCATCGCCGAATAGCTGACCAGATTTATGATTGTCAAGGTCAGCCCGGAAATCACGGACGGCATGGCTTCAGGAATCAGCACCTTGAAGATTATTTGGGAGTTCGTGGAACCCATCGCACGCGCCGCCAAGACCATGCCCGAATCCACCTCCGCCAACGCGCTCTCCGTGATTCTCGCCACGAAAGGTGCCGCGGCGATGGAAAGCGGAATGATTGTGGCGGCTGTTCCGATTGCGGTCTTCAACACAAGTCGCGTGAACGGCAGAAGGACAATCATCAAAATGACGAATGGGAAAGAGCGCAGCACGTCGATTATGCGGCTCACCACAAGGTTCAGGACCGGGCGAGGCGTTATTCCGTACTTGCTGGTGCTGTTGAGCATTATCCCAATCGGGAAGCCTATGACGAAGGCTATCAATGTGGAGAAGAACACCATCTCAAGCGTCTGGAAAGTCGACGATGCGAGCGTGACGATGTTCGGGTTCAGGTTGTCGAGAAATTCGACTATGCGGTCGAGCAGCTGCTCCTCCTCTTCGGCGAAAAGCAGATTGACTGCGGCGTCCTCTATTTCGTTGTCCATTTCATTTTCCTCCGTTTTTCTTTTCTAGGAATTTTTCAATCATCATTTTTTCTACTAATCGTTTTTTGCCAAAGAGACGCGGACTCCAATCGATTCGAGGTACGCTATCGCCTTTTCGATTTCGGCTTGCTCTCCGAAGAAATCCACGAGCATGGAACCGACCTCGCCCTCGACGATTCTTTCGATTCCGGCCGCCAGAATGTTGAATTCGACGTCGAATTTCTTCGCGATTTGGCTCAGAATCGGCTTTCCAGGATTGTCGCCGATGAAATGCAGGACATAATGCCCGCCGTCATCCGCCCAGCGGACAATGTTGCTGCCGTCATGGGATTTTTCGCCCGGCTTCAGGTTCTTGAGGAATTCGCGCGTGATTGGAGTCTGTGGATTCGAGAAAATCTCGCTGACAGTCCCCTGCTCCACGATTTTTCCGTTGTCGATGACGGCAACAAGGTCGCAGGCGTCCCTGACGACTTCCATCTGGTGGGTAATCATCACGACAGTGAGGTTCATCTGCTTTTGAATCTGCCGAATCAAATCGAGAATGGAGCGTGTCGTCTGCGGATCGAGGGCACTGGTCGCCTCGTCGCAGAAGAGGATGTCGGGCTCGGTCGCAAGGGCGCGGGCAATCGCGATTCTCTGCTTCTGGCCGCCGCTCAGAGTGCTTATGGGGGCGTTCTCCCTGTCGGAAAGCCCGACCAGAGAAAGCATCTTCTTCACCCTTTCCGCAATCTGCGCTTTTGGCGTTCCGCAAATTTCAAGCGGATAGGCGATGTTCTTCCCCGCAGTCCTCGATGAAAAAAGGTTGAAATTCTGGAAAATCATCCCGATTTTCCGCCTCTGCAAAATCAGCTCTTCCTTGCCGAGGTTGTCCACGCGGCGGTTGCCGTAGTAGACCGCGCCCTGGTCGGGAGTCTCCAAGAGGCTCACGAGGCGGACGAGAGAGCTTTTTCCCGCGCCGCTTTTTCCGATTATCCCGAAAATTTTGTTGTCTGGAATTGAAAGTGAAATATCGTTTACAGCGGTGACTATCGGACTACCACCATCACCGCCGGACTTCTTTGAAGCATAAGTCTTTTTCAAATGTTTTAGAGTAATCTGCATTGTTCTATAATGCTGAGGACATGCACTATTTTCAATCCCCGAAAAAAAGGCGCGGCCTTTTCTCAGCCGCGTCTGTGGTTAAAAAAATGTGATACTTATCTTCTCTTGCCGAAAAGTCGGAGAAGGTTTAAGAAGAGGTTAATGAAGTCAAGATAAAGCTCAAGCGCGAAGATTATCGAGACCTTCTTGTAGTCGTCGCTTCCGTTGGCGTACTCGGCCGCCGTCGCAAGCTTCTGCGTGTCGTAGGCGGTGAGACCAGTGAAAATCACGACGCTAACCACTGAGAGAACCAAGTCCATCACTGTCATCGGGGATTTCGTGATGAAGCCGACAATCACCTGAACAAGGCTCGCGACGATGACTCCAATCAACGCCATCATGAGGTACTTGCCCCAGGAAGAGAGGTCGCGCTTTGTGGTCGCTCCGTAGAAGCTCATCGCTCCGAACATGAAAGCGCAGCCGACAAAGCAGGAAGCGATTGAGCCGAGCTGATACACGAAAAGAATCGAAGAGAGCGTGACACCGTTCAGGACAGCGTATGCGAAGAAGGCGACCGTAGCCACAGTGACCGAAAGTTTCCTGATGGAAGCCGTGAGCCACCAGACAAGGGCTAGTTCGGCAATCGCGAAGACGTAGATGCCGACCGCACCTCTGCCGAAAAGGAATTTTCCGAAAGCCGAGAGCTGGTGGGCGGAATTGAAAATAGACGAAGCCGTAAGGAAAGCGACAAGCGCGCTCACGAGAAGGCCCAATGCCATCCAGCCGTAAGTCTTCGACATGAAGAGGGTTTTCTCGGACAATGCCGAGGAAGAAGAGCCGTATTCAGAAATGTTTTCCATGATTTTTACCTCCAAAATCAAATTTTACATCAGCGGTTAAATGATAACAAAAAGCTAAGCGTTCTACCATTGAATTGTTTTCCGTCTAAGAAAAAGTTTTTTTTTGGTTCATATTACAAATTTGTAACGATTCCAATTTTTTGCTAGAATCGACTGCATTATGCCCAACGACTACACAAAAGCGATAGAAGAAAAAGGGATTAGGCCGTCCATGCAGAGAACCGTAATCTACGAATACATCTGCACCCACCAAATCCACCCGACTGTGGACAACGTGTACACGGCCCTCTCCCCGTCATACCCCAGCCTGTCGAGAACCACCGTCTACAACACGCTGAAATTATTCGCGGAAAAGAAGCTCGTGCAGGTGCTGAAGATAGAGGACGACGAACTCAGATACGACCCGGTGACGAAACCGCACATTCATTTCAAGTGCATCAAGTGCAACAGAATTTTCGACGCGTTCGACGACGACAAGATTCCACTGTTCAACAAAGACTGCGCCGGAATGCTCCCCTTCGGATTCAGGATTCAATCCATACAGACAAACCTCTGGGGGATATGCTCCGACTGCTCAAAATAGAGTTTTTATTCTCCGATAATCAAAGGAAAAACTATTTTCATCCAATTGATATTCAGGAGACAACGCATGAAAAAAATCACCTATGCGGCTGGAATTCCATTGCTGGCAGC
>CAMHLH010000138.1 GCA_946185925.1 uncultured Treponema sp. | reverse complement strand
ATTCGACAACAGCCTATCAATATCGATAAGAAACATATTCTAAAATGTTTCACATGAAACAGGAGGTTGCCCGGGGTGCTTTTGAGGCCGAGGAAAACACTTTTTTCGTGGCAACCTCGCAATGAAGCGCAAGGCTTCATTCGCATTTTTTAGGGGAATAAAAAATGCGCGTCGGGAGGGACGCGCATTTTTGTTTTTATGTGGGTGACGGATTATTTGTTTTCGTCTTGGTCTTGGTCTTGGGATACTTTGTCGAAGCCGACTACGGAATCCTGCTCGTCAATGTGGATGACACGGGTTCCGGAAGCGGTGCGTCCCTGAATGGAGATGTCGGAAACCTTCACGCGGATTGTCTTCCCGCGTGTCGTTATGCAGACAATCTCATCAGAATCGGCGACCGCCATGGCACCTCCGACTTCGCCCTTTCCATCGACATTGCCAAAAATCCTCTGGCCGCCAGTTCCGCGCCCGTGCGAATTGAACTCCTGGAAATCGACGCGCTTGCCGTAGCCACGCTCAGTGACTATGAGTGCGTTCGTACCAGGCTGCACGCAAATCGCGGCGGCGAGATAGTCGCCGTCGTAGAGCCTGATTCCGTGAACGCCGATGCTGCTTCGCCCCATGGACCTGACAGAAGACTCGTCTATGAGAAGGGCGCGGCCTTGTCGGGTGACGAGCATTATCTGATTGTCGCCGCCGGAGAGAATCGCGGACACAAGCCGGTCCCCTTCGTTCAGGTTTATCGCTATGACCCCCCTCGTCCTTGCGTTCGCGAATTCGGTCACGGGCGATTTCTTGACGATTCCGTTCTTTGTGGCCATGAAGACGTACTGGCTCTCAGAAAGCTCCCTCATTACGACAATCGTGGCGACCTCTTCGTTCTCGATGAGCTGCAGAAGACTCTTGATGTTCGTACCTCTGCTGGAGCGGCTGGCCTCTGGAATCTCATGGACTTTTATCCAATAGGCCCTTCCCTCTGTCGTGAAGAAAGTAATATACGAATGTGTAGTTCCGGTGAATATCTGGGAAATGTAGTCGTCCTCGACCAGGCTTGAACTTGAGCCGGAACCTTTTCCTCCGCGGGTCTGCGCCTTGTAGAGAGCAAGAGGAAGACGCTTGATGTAGCCGAACTTCGAGACGGTCACAATCACGTCCTCTTCTTTTATCATGTCCTCGACGTGAAGCTCCTCGGCTTCCTGGAGAGTTATCTCGGTGCGCCTGTCGTCTCCGTACTTTTCGGAAAGCTCGTTCGTCTCCGTTTTCACGAGGGCGAAAATCTTCTCTTCATGGGCGAGCAAATCCTTGTAGTATGCGATGAGGGTCTCAAGCTCCGCAAGTTCCTTCCTCAACTCCTCAATCTGCAAATTCGTGAGGCGGCGGAGCTGCATGTCGACAATGGCCGTAGACTGAATGTCGTCGAAGCCGAATCTTGTTTCGAGCGCGGACTTTGCCTGCTGGACATCGCGGCTCGCCCTGATAATCTTGATTACTTCGTCAATCGCATCCACGGCGATTATGAGCGCGTCGAGAATGTGCTTCCTTGCGAGAGCCTTGTTCAACTCGAACTTTGTGCGCCGGGTGATGACATTCACGCGGTGGTCCACAAAATATTCGATGAGCTGCTTGAGATTCAAAATCTGAGGCTTCAAGTTCTGGCCGTTTCCAGCATTCTTGTCAGGCACGAGGGCAAGGTTCGTCACGTTGAAATTCGACTGCAGCTCGGTCTTCGCGAAAAGCTGGTTCAACACGAGCTTTGTGATGGCTCCGCGCTTCAACTCCACCACAAGGCGAAGTCCCGTCCTGTCCGACGACTCGTCGTTCGCGCTGGAGATTCCCTCGATTACCCTGTCGCGCGCAAGGTCCTTTATCTTCTTGATGACGTTAGTCGTGTTCACGCCGTAAGGAACCTCGGTGAAGACAATCGTCTCCCTTCCGCTCTTGCTCGTCTCTATCTCGTACTTCGAGCGGATGACGATTTTTCCACGGCCGGTCTTGTAGGCCTTCCTGAAGCCTTCCCTTCCGTAAATCACGCCGCCGGTGGGGAAATCAGGCCCTTTGATGTGCTTCATCAACTCGTCGATTGAAATGTTCCTGTTGTCGATGTAGGCGGAGATTGCGGCCGCGACCTCGCGGAGATTGTGAGACGGCATGTTCGTAGCCATTCCGACCGCGATGCCAGTCGTTCCGTTGCAGAGGAGGTACGGGAACTGGGCCGGCAGGACTGTAGGCTCCTTGGTCGACTGGTCGAAGTTGTCAATCATGTCGATTGTGTCCTTGTCTATGTCCTTGACCATCTCCTCGGCGATTTTCGCCATCTTGGCCTCGGTGTAGCGGTATGCGGCGGCAGGGAAGCCACCGATTGTACCGAAGTTTCCCTTTGGGGTCACGGTCGTGTACCTCTGTGAGAAATCCTGGCCCAAACGGACAAGCGCGTCGTACACGGAAGCGTCTCCGTGCGGATGGTAGTGACCGAGAACCTCGCCGACAATCTGGGCGCATTTTCTCGTAGGACCGTTGCTCGCCAAATTCAATTTGTCCATCGCGTAGAGGATTCTTCTGTGGACAGGCTTGAGCCCGTCCCTAACATCCGGAAGCGCGCGCTGGATGATGACCGACATCGAATAGTCGATGTAGGCCTGCTTCACTTCGTTCTCAATCGGAATCTGTATTATGGTACCGCCCTCGGGCGTCTTTATCTCTTCCATTTAGCTTTTCCTTTCTTTGCTCGTTAACTAGAAATCCAAATTCGCCATGTGGGCGTTCTCGTCGATGAATTTGCGCCTAGGCTCGACTTCCTCACCCATGCAGACAGAGAAAATCGCGTCGGCGGCCTCGGCGTCTGGAATCGTCACGACCTTCATCTTGCGCCTTGAAGGGTCCATCGTGGTCTCCCAAAGCTCGTCGCCGTCCATCTCACCAAGTCCCTTGAATCGCTGAATCGTGTACTTCGCGTTCTCGCCGAGCTTCGCAATCTCGGAGTTCTTCTCCTCGTCGGTGTAGACGTAGGTGATGCTCTTGCCAGACTTGATTCCATAGAGCGGAGGCATAGCCAAATAGACGTAGCCGCGTCTGATGAGTTCCGGCATGTACCTGAAGAAGAACGTCAAAAGCAGGGTTCTGATGTGCGAACCATCGACATCGGCATCGGCCATTATGATGATTTTGTGGTAGCGGAGCTTCTCGATGTTGAAGTCCTCGCCGAATCCGGCACCGAGCGACGCTATGACAGGCTGGAGTTTGTCGTTGTTCACGACCTTCTTGGCGTCTACCTTCTCTACGTTGAGCATCTTTCCCCAAAGCGAAAGAATCGCCTGGGTCTTTGGGTCGCGTCCCTTCACGCAGGAACCGCCAGCAGAATCTCCCTCCACAATGAAGACCTCGGTAAGCTCAGGGTCCTTCAACGAGCAGTCGGAAAGCTTGTCTGGAAGGGAGAACGAATCGGAAAGGGTCTTTCTCCTCGAACTCTCCTTGGCCTTTCTCGCGGCGATTCTCGCGGAAGCCTCGCCCACGGCCTTCTCAAGAACCTTCTCCAATATGGCGGGATTCATCTCGAAGAAAATCGTGAGCTTCTCCTGCACGAGGGCGTTGACAATCGAGCGCACTTCCGTATTTCCGAGCTTCTCCTTCGTCTGTCCCTCGAATTCAGGCTCCGGAACCTTCATCGAAAGAACGACGACGATACCGGCGCGCACATCGTCTCCCGTGAGCCTCTCGTCCTTGTCGAGTTTCCTCTTGAGTTTTTCGTTCGCGTCCAACGCCTTGTTCAGCACGAACGTGAGGGCGTTCTTGAATCCGTCAAGGTGCGTTCCGCCGTCCCTCGTGTTGATGTCGTTCACGAACGATCTGATTCGCTCCTCGTAGCCAGAGTTGTACTGGAAGGCAAGCTCAGTCACGACGTTGTCCTTCTCTCCGGTTATGTAGATAGGCTCCTCGGGATAGAAGAACTTTGAATTCTTCACGCCAGAATTGATTTCGGAAACGTACTGCTTGATTCCGCCCTCGAACTGGAACACTTCCTCGACAGGGGACTCCACAGTGTCCCCCACCCTCTCGTCGCGGAAGATGATTTTGATGCCGTTGTTCAGGAACGCAAGCTCCTTCAGGCGGTCCTTCAGCGTGTTGTAGTCGTAGTGGGTCGTCTCGGTGAAAATCGTCGAATCGGCCTTCCAGCGGATGACCGTGCCATGCTTGTCCGTGTCGCCAATAGCCTTCACAGGCGCGGTCGGCACTCCAGTCTCGTATCTCTGCTGATAGACGTGGCCGTCCCTGGAAACAGTGGCCTCAAGCCAGAACGAAAGAGCGTTCACGCACGAAACGCCGACTCCGTGGAGACCTCCAGAAACCTTGTAGGAGCCTTTGTCGAATTTTCCGCCGGCATGGAGCCTGGTCAGAACAAGTTCCAGAGCGGAGACGTGCTCTGTAGGATGCATGTCCACAGGGATTCCTCGACCGTCGTCCTCAACACGAACGATGTCATCCGGCTCAAGGGCGACTGTTATGTTTTTGCAAAAACCAGCCATGGCCTCGTCGATACAGTTGTCCACAGTTTCATAGACGAGGTGATGGAGACCGCGAGGACCGGTGGAACCGATGTACATTCCAGGTCGTTTTCTTACAGGCTCAAGTCCTTTCAAAACTTGAATATTACCCGCAGAGTATGTTGATTCCATAAAAAATCCCTATTTCCTTAAATTTTTTCTTGTAAAATGATTAGTGAAATAGATAAATTATACTTGTATTGATAAGAAAAGTAAAGTTAGGCTAGAATATCGGTATGTCTGAACAATTTTATAAGGACTTTTTTGAAGAGGCGATGAACCAAATTCGTGACGAGTACATCGCAAACGGAAAAGAGCGCGATTTCAAATTCTATTTCAATCTCGAATACATTGAAGACACGTTCGACACAATAACGGTCTCCGTCCCATCCGAGCTAATGTGGAGGCAGATGGAAAAAAACGGAAGCGCGGAAAAAATCCAGCAGAAGATAAACGAACTGACGGCACAGGAGATAAAACTGCTGCCAATCGCGAAAAACACGATGTCCGCGATTGCCTCAAAAACATCGGCGGAGAAGAGCCAGCCGGCTCCCGCGCAGGCGACGAAGGCCGTTGTGGAGCAGAAAAGCGCGGAAGTCGAGCCATTCGCAAAAAAGGAAGTCAAGGCGGACAGCCCGTTCGACTTCGGGGAAGCGGCATTCAGCGTCAACTTCAACCCGACGATACAGACACACAAGGCAGGGACGCCGCAAAGCGAAAAAAACAACGACGGCCTCGAAAAATTCAACAGGCAGATGGCGTCCCTCAACAGGCTGATAGAGACCGAAAAAGAGAAGGAGAGAACGCAAAAAGAGGCCATGCCTCAGATGCAGGCGGCTCAGGGGCAATACAGCCAGCTCTTCAGCAACAATCAGGTTCAGCCACAGGGGCAGCAGACGCCGCAGGCGGCAAAAGACGACTACAACGACGACTACCAGAACTACATCGAGCAGCAACTCCAGAAGATGAACCAGACTTCCATGCAGAAAAACCTGCCGCAGCTCAGGGAAGACTACACATTCGACAATTTCATCCCCGGAGCCAGCACCCAGTACGCCTACAGCGCGGCGAAGATGGCGGCGGAGGCACCGGGAAAGGACTACAACCCGATGCTCATCTACGGCGGAGTCGGACTCGGAAAGACGCACCTCATGCAGGCAATCGGCCACTACATCTTCGAGCACAACCAGTCGTCAAAAATCTGCTACATAAGCGCGGAGTCCTTCACCAACGAATTCATCGCGTCCACGCAGAGAAAGACGACGGACGAATTCAAAAAGAAGTACCGGAATCTCGACGTGCTCCTGCTCGACGACATCCAGTTCCTCGAAGGCAAGGAGGCCACGCAGGAGGAGCTTTTCCACACATTCAACGCGATATACGACAGGAGGGGGCAGCTCGTCTTCACCTGCGACCGTCCGATATCGGAAATCAGCGGAATAACGAAAAGGCTCAGCACAAGGTTCGCAAGGGGAATGAACCTGGACCTGCAGCCGCCGGACTACGAGACGAGAAGGGCCATTCTCGAACAGAAGATGGCGAGCCGTGGCAAGAAAGTGCAGTCCGAGATAATCGACTACATAGCGCAGAACGTGCAGTCGAACGTGAGGGATTTGGAATCCTGCATGAAAAAAGTCATAGGATACAGCGAACTCATGGAGGAGGAACTGACGCTCAGCATAGCGAAGGACCTCCTGAGGGACAGAATCGACTCGGACGCGGAAATGGGGAACGTCACGGTAGAGTCCATACAGCAGGCCGTGGCAAAAAAATACGACCTGAAACTCGCCGACCTGATTGGCAAAAAGAAGAGCAAGCAGTACGTCCTTCCAAGGCAAATCGCAATCTACATCTCAAGAAAGCTCATGAACGAATATTCGCTGAAGGACATCGGAATCGAGTTCGGCGGCAGGGACCACACCACGGTCATAAGCGCGATAGAGAAAGTGGAGGCGCTAGTGAAGACGAAGCCCGAGATAGCGGCCGTCGTGAAGCAGCTGGAGAAGGAGGCCCACGTCCAGCACTGATTTTCATCCACAGGAAATCCACAGAAATTCGAGAGAAATCCACCGGAAAACAACAGGAAATCCACAAAAGACCAACATTCGGTTTTTTGATGGATTTTTTTTTTCGCAACAGAAAAAAACGCGAAATTTAAAAAAATCGCGTGAAAAAAAATCCAAAAAAGACGAAAAAAAACTTGCTTCCGCGGGATTTTGGAACAAAAATTTAGTGCAAAAAAAGAAAAAGGAAGTAGAAAAAAGAAAGTCGATGAATAATATAAATAATGTATCTCCTCCTAAAATTGAAGGTGTTGACAATAATGGAA